>JAOUMY010000002.1:0-300000 GCA_029881255.1 Gammaproteobacteria bacterium
GAAAGTGCTGCGAAAGTTTATCAAGTTGACCGACCAAGCCTTTCAATGTCGGACGGCATTCGAACGCAACGACTTCTCCGGTCTGCTTGTTCATCGCCGATCCATGAAACTGTGTGTCATCGACATCGAGCCCAACGTGGATTATAGTGTTTTTCATAGACGCCTCCTTTCATTAATCTATTGATTTCAGTGGTGTAGATTACCACTTTGAGGTATCCATCTGTGATGGTAGCCCTCGTTTCGTTTGAAGGGGGGCGTCTATATCTTCTATTCCTTCGTTTTCTCATTAAACAGGCGAATGTAAGAGTTGATATGACATCTCAACTATTAGATCTGGAACTGAAGAGCAACGCTACTGAATTAAGCAGCCATCACCTGGTTGAGGCGTTCCTTGCCGCACACTATGCCCAAAAGGAACGTATCGAAATCGAATTCAATTATCAAAACATCTATCTCAACTATTTCGATCTTTTTGATCAAATATATGACGAGCCAGATGGACAACCAGAAATTCTCATACAGTTGTAGTTTTCGAACCGGGTTTATTGCTTGTCTGGTTTTGTTTTCAGCCGATTTAAAAAAATGGGAGGCGGTTAGGCCTCCCATATCAAAGCGCTAGCCAATTGTACTACTGTTCGCAGTTGGGATTGCCTACTGCTGTCTCAAACAAGTCGACTCTAGGCAGATCTGACCAAAAGTTTTTATAGGTAATCACAGCATTGGGCATAATTTTCGGGTGTCCGCAAACCGTATACTCTGAACCAGTGAGTTGATTGTAAGTTTCTGGAAAGCCACGTGCTATGTGGCAGGTGCGGCAAGTCGTTCCATATACTTCATCGTATATCTGAGTTTCGAACGCGACATTGCCGCCGGCAAGCCAGTTTGCTGGAACTGCAGGTTGTACCGGGACAGTGCTTGCACCCGGGAACCACTTGTTGATTAAGTCCTCAATCTTGTTTCCAGGGTTAATATCGGCAACTTCCGAGTTCAGTGTATGGAACGCTGAAAACTCAGCCGGGCTCAAGGTTGTCACACCACTGGCGTCCGGAGCGATTCCGTAGTCCCAACTACGATTGTTTGAATAGCGGAACGATGGTAAATCAAATTCACGGAATTTTGCACCGACTACCTGATTGCTTCCATCGAGCACCGAACTGTCGCTACCATGGCATATCATGCACAAGTGCGGGAGTGGTTTAGGACCAAGACCATCAAGGTCGGCAAAACTAATCCGCGTGGATGCACTCACCCCGCCTCCATAGGCATAAAAACTTACAGCATTATTTCCAAGTAAGGAATGATATTCCATTGTCACTGTTGCGCCTTGAGTCGCCGGATTTTGGGAAACAGCATCGTTAGCATTCGCTGGATTTTGATCAGGCAAACCATAGTTGGTGACGTAACACGCATAGTCGGTTGCGTTACCTAAACAATGCATATCACGTCCGAAGCCGAGATCGTTGTGATTCATATAACTTGCCCGTGTTCCGCCTGACCCATCGGCACCGAAACCGTTCTCTGTCCACCAGTCGCCAAGCGTCAACTTGTTATTGCCTGGATCAATTGCCGCATAGTAGTCAGCAGCTGTCTGAACCGGATTTTCTGGTAGGTATTGGCCATATGGACCGGTTAAAAAAGCAGGACGACCGGTGCTGTCGATGTCGCCATAGTAGGGCAAGTCAACGGGGTCGGCTTCCAAAACGATTGGGTCGCCGCACTCGGTGTACGGATAGTCAGGCCATAAATCCACGCCAGTCATTTTAGGGCGCAAGTCAGTTTGAATTATGTCATCAAGGAGAACAACCAGGTTTCCACTTGGTAAGGTCCCACGCAACTCCAGACGTAATGTATTTCCCGCAGGCGGATTAGAATACGGAATGCGATAAAAGGCATGATATTGGTCACCGTCAAGTGCCGTTTCCTTCACTTGCGACGAGGTAGAACCACCTTCGGTGACATAGGCGCGCAATACGAGGTTCGACCAGGAACTCAGTGATGACCCCAGCTCGAGTCGGACACATGTAGCAACATTCGGGTCGTTACCCGCGACGTCCATATTGATTGTGGAGAAGTGCTTAGTGGTACCTTCGTATACGTATTGGGTTCCAGTATATTGTAATTTTGCTTCGCCTTCCTCCAGCCACAAGCCAGTCTTCTCTTCATAACTCCACATTGGGATAGTCGGCTTTGCTTCGGCAAGTTGATCGTTTGAAACGGGCACATCGAGTAATGCTTCCATGCCGTGTTTCAGATTTATTGGATTACCAAAGACATCTCTAAAAGTGGCATATAGCGCGCCGAAACTGACAAGTTCCATATCATCGCCGTTGGCATCAATGGCTCGGTAGTCCCCTGGTAAGGTACGTCGTGCAGGGTTCAAGGTCGCCATCGAGAGTGATATAGGACCTTTTGCGGGTGACTGGTCTGCGTAAACCAGGGATTTTGCAGGTAGTCGAAGACGAGCGGCACGACGCTCGCATTTCCTATCTGGCGTCGCTGTCTTGCCGTCTGGGTTTTTAATTTGCACGTCACCAATACCACAAGGGCCACTACTGCTGACATCTACAACATCAATTGGCAATTCCGGGTCGTGTTGAGTAACTTGCGCTCGAATCAATTCATAGGTATTGCCACGGCTGGATTTGTCCAGCACTCGGGAATAGGTCGCATAGTTAAAGTGATTGATGTTTAGCGAATAACGTTGGTCACGCGGCGATTCAGGTACCTTAAGATCAAACCAACCTTGGCCATCTGTCATCGTTTTTACGCCGGCAACATCTACAATTGCGTCGGCAACCGGTTGACGGGTGACTTCGTCGATCGCAATGCCGGAAAAAAGTACGATCGGTGGTCCTACAGTCAGGTTCAAGCGATCCAGTGCATAGCCACCTTTGCCGTCACTAGCCATCACATAGATCTGGCGCATGCCTCCATCTGACGGAAGCGTCCAATCTTGCGATTTCGAATTCAGATTTGGGACCTTGCCAGATCCATCAATTACTTTCCAGGTGTACGTGAGTGTATCGCCATCCTTATCACTGGCGCTAAAAGATGAATTGACCAGCGTGCCAGGATCAGCACGTACTATACCCTTACCTCCCAAGTCGAAGGCTGCGAAAGCGACAGCACCAGGAACATGATTGTTGAGAGGCAAGTCTGCGTGTGAAACACCAACTGAATATGTCAACCGTGTTGAATAGCGTGTTTTTTCACAGCTCGAACGAAGTCGATATTTGTCGCCAGAGGGTAGTCCGATTGCGAATTCACCGGCGACATTCGCTTTCACGCTTGCACCGCTGACGATCTTATTCGCGGAATCTATGAGTTCAATCGAAGTGGACAAATTGACTCCGAAGAAGGGTTCATGTAACCAGCACGGACGACCTTCCTGCAGTAAGCTGAGACCGTATACATAGTTGCTGGTACTCGGAGCGACTAACACGCGTTGCATGTAAACCGTATTCGCCCCTACGCTAATAGAAGATTTACATCCCTGAGTGAGATTCTTGACTTCCCAACACAGTTGATAGTCACCTTGCTTCGGCGCGGTGAGATCGAATCGTCCATCTAGCTGAGTCAGACCGCTATCGACGGTGACATTACTACTGTTAACTAAATACACCTTGGCCTCGGGCAATCGAATTTCTGTCAGGGTAGATTGCTTGTCACTCCTGTTGTACAGAATAAGCGTGCCATTTACGGGTACGGGAACTGCGATCGGTTTGATTATGAAACTACTCAAGGGGTTGCTTACGACAAGTTTACTTATGCTTGGCGAAATCAGTACTTCCGCTTTTGCAATCGAGACAATGGCAAAAACAACAAGTAGCAGAAAATAAATGGGATGATGAAATATAAATCGTCTTGCAGCCATACGGATTTCTCCTTTATTGAAAAACTCTGAGTGAGTGTAATGGGCTCACAACCAGAATAGGTTGTCAGTGAACATCTGTATTACAAACGAGTAGCTATTTATCAACATCAAGAAATGCTGATGTTTGATAAACTAATGTCGATACTATTTGCGGAAAAAAAGAGGGGTTTGAATTTTTATTTTCAAACAAGATTATAGTTGCTATCAGATAATTATCTGGTTTATGAAAAATCATTTTGTAACTCCTTTTACAAAATAGATATTGGCTATTATTTTTTTAAAGTGCGTATATTGGTAGATAAATAATATTTTTATCTTGTTGACTAAATTCTCATATAGAACTTGTTTGGTAAATAACCCATTGTAGCTATTTTTGATTTATATTTAGTTGTTTTTATGAAAGAATAGAAAGAAAAAATTCTTGTACAATAGCAATTAAAATAGAAAAGTTTTGTGACATTTATAACAAATAATATTATATGAATTTTATGCTAATTCCCAACGTGGAAAATTGGATTCAACGAAAAATGCAGGGGTTTTTCCTACGGATGCCTGGGTTTTAGGTCATGAATCCTGGTTTTCGCGATGCATTTGTGAGTCGCGAAAGCCAGCGATTTTGAAAGATAGATTCGCCACGTTACGTAAAACACGTTTATACTTCTCATCCCTGTATGTCTAAGCGGATTGTCTGTGGTCACTCACAAGGAGAGTTATATGCGAAATGAGTTATCTTGCTGAGCCCGAGTCGAACGACCGTTCCATGACGCCGCTGCAGGCCAGCTCCTGCACCTACCGTATTGCCTTAGAACCCAGAGCTGTTCAGAAGCTCCTCACCTTGCAAACGGTTGAACACAACGCCACCGCCTACCCTTCAACCGGAGACTGACTTGGGGATACAGACAGCGTTTGTCGACGGTCGCTGGTTCGTCACCTCCGTAGATGTTTCATTGGAAGGACGTGTCACTCCCGGTGACGTTATTCGTGCAGTAGGGAATAGCGAAAAGACGCTGGATTTAGGGGCACATAATGCTGTTGATATACCTGATCAGTTGCCATCATTCGCCCAGAACAATCGTTTCTTTGCCGATCAGAAAACGCTACATCAGTTGATCAGTAAAGGCGAAGTTTATCTGCACCTAGATGCAGGGGACTCAGTCCCATTAAAACCCCGTGCGTGCGGATTGACCGATGTGCCGCGCGCTTTTGGTTGACAAGCGTTTTGGGGATTGTCGCCTTCATGATAGGTATCTGCGTATGGGCCTACAGTACGCGACGGGGTTTGGTTTTTTGCTGATTACGTGATGCACAGAGTATCCAAGTAAATAAAATGCGATTGTTGAGGTCAGGGAAAAGCGGTTTTCAACGTTGTGAGGTGACAGCGGACTGGTGATCATGCCACGAATTCACTCAGAAGACGCTATGTTTAGAAAGCAGCGCATAAGGCTGGGATATAGCCAACGCGGCTTCGGGTGATGATGGAAAACATGAAAAATAGCATATTTTCTGTTTCCCTAGGCCGCGTTGGATATTTGCCTACCGGTTTTTAGTGCTGACCACGGAGCCGAGTCTGTTGGCTAGCTACTCTCAGTAAAGGTACAAACAGGAGTAGGAATAAACAGAGATAGGCGTCTATCGCACCAAAACGCGTTTTAGTGTTGTTACCCGCTTCGAGCGTTTGAGAGTTGTCTTCTCCTATGGTTGTTACCGTAAAGGTATCGCTTAGCGAGCCAATATGAACAATAACATCTGTACTGGCGCTGTAGGTATCTTGGCTACGGGCGTATACGACCAGCACATCGCCGTTGCTCAAGGTCGATTCTGCATTTCTTCTAGCGCCACCATTAATACTGAAGTAGCCGTTCTCAATGGTGATTCTTGCGCTACCCTGGAGACCTGACAAGCTTATGCTGTCCGATGCGATTGTTGTGCTAAGCGGGACATTCGACTGGTCTGTAAACGAGAAGCTCGCTGGCGTATCACTGAGCGTCGAGACGGTGTAGTTCATCACCGTGCTACCGATTTTGAGCGTGGCGTTAGTGTTTGTTAGATACGTTGCAGCACTGGTCACCCGAAGTTGTATCGTATCGTTGTTGGAAATCATGCCATCGGTGCTGGTAAACGCGCCGCCATTCAAGCTGTATTCCCCGTTTGTGATTTTTAGTGTCGTACTGACAGCCAGACCAGTAACGG
The DNA here is from genome assembly GCA_029881255.1 of Gammaproteobacteria bacterium. NCBI lineage: Bacteria > Pseudomonadati > Pseudomonadota > Gammaproteobacteria > Gammaproteobacteria bacterium. Next base: position 6,065 of record JAOUMY010000002.1, read on the forward strand.
TAGCCACTTCCGTCGTATACACAGTAGAAAGATCCGCTTCCGTTACCGGGGCAAAACTTATCCTGTCAGGATCGTTGTCGATTTTCGTTTGCACATCGAATGTTCCACTGACGCCACCAATGGTCAACGTGGCAACGCTGTTCGAAAGATAGGTGCTAGCCGACGTCAATCGCACGCGAACAGTATCATTGTCTGAGATAGTACCTGTCGCACTGGTAAAGGTGCCACCATTGATACTGTATTCACCATTGTTAATTGAAATCTTGGCTGGCGCGCCGAGCCCACTAACGGTAATGGGGTTTGAACTCAGTACGGTTGATAAGGCAGCGTTACTAACCGAGGTAAAATTGAAAGAATCTGGTACCCAATCGGTATTGTTGTAGAGTAACACGGCATTATTCGACTCGAAGTAAATCAGGTCGGGCCCAAAGGCATTGTCCAAATCGAGCAAGGTAATGCTGTTGTTGGATGGAAACACTGAGGGGTATTGCGTGAATTGCGTAGCTTTGACCAGTCCACTTACACCATCATGATGAAAGATGGCTATTTCGTTATACTGCCCCACAATCACATCATCGCCATGGATGCCATCGATATCGCCCACGTGTAGACTGATGGGATAGCTGGAAAGTAGCTCGTTGGCGCAACTGAACCCGCCGTTGCCGTCGTTTAAACAATAGCTGATCGAATCGGAAGAGGCATTACTGAGAGTAGAGTGTATGGCGACCAGATCAGGGCCATTGGCATTGTCGAGGTCAATACTACTTATACCCTCTGGGACATCCAGGGCATAGATTATTTCTCCTGCGGAAAAGCTACCGTCGCCATTATTTAAAAGCAAGACGACATAGATATCCATGTTAATCAGAATATCCACCAGGCCATCCTGATTGAAATCTTCAAGTACGCTTCGCTTGACAGGGCGACTTAAGGACAAGGAAACCGCTGAAGAAAAAGTTCCATCACCATTATTGTAAAGTATTGCAAGATTGTCGCTTGTGGCGTCGATAGAAACGACGATATCGTTGCCATTCGTGCCATCGATGTCAGCCACCGCAACGTGAACTGGGCTGCCGCCGGGCACCGTATAATCAACTTTCGTTGCGAAGGTGCCATCGCCATTATTAATGAATACCGATACATTTGAATTGGCAATGCTTGGCGTAATCAAATCGACGAAGTTATCTGCATCCAGATCGGCATAGGCGATCGACCCTCCTTCAGTCGCCACCGGATACCCTACTTTTGGTGCGAGGGTACCGTCGCCATTATTTAAAGACACATACAACTGTCCCATCGTTGGACTGGTTACAATCAGATCTTTCCCGTTGGCATTGTCGACGTCTACCGATACGCCACTATATGCACTACCATATGATTCGAGAAACGACGCCGAGTAAAAACGTCCATTCCCCTGGTTTAGCAAAACGGCGACATCTTTAGAGGTTCTGTTCGCAACAGCTATATCCAGACCCGCGCTGCCATCGAGATCATCAATTCTCAGTCCGCTTACGCGATCCCCCACTGGCATTGAGTAGCTTGTGGCAAATGTGCCATCGCCATTGTTTAAGGCGATGTAAATCAAGTGGCTAAATGCGGCGGTAACAGGCAATCCGATCAGATCAGGACCATTCACGCCGTCTATGTCACCTAATGCGATGCGGAGTACTTTCGTCCATGCGTAGTTATTTATGGCTCCGAATGTACCGTCACCATTGTTAAAAAAAATACTGGCTGTGGTACCGCTTTCGCTGCCTACTACTACGTCAAGACCGGTAGCGCCATTGAGGTCTGCCAATGCAATTGACGAAGGGCCTACATTGGTATTCTTGTTTACCGCAGTGGCAAATGTGCCGTCCCCATTGCTCAGAAATATCGAGAAATTATTGGTGGAAAAATTGGCTGTAACCAGATCAGGACCGTTAACGCCGTCAAGATCACCTACGGCAAGGGCGCGGGGACTGGTGCCTGTCGCATAGTTTACTGCGGCTGCGAAAGTACCATCACCATTATTTAGAAGTATCGAGATATTGTTGCTATCCCGATTGACCACGGCTATATCATCACCATTCACGCCATCAAAGTCGCCAACCTGAACAGAAACTGGCGCCGTTGCGACATTGTAGTTAACCGCTGCAGCAAATGTTGCATCTCCATTGTTCATCATTACTGACACATTGTTTGATGCGGAGTTTGCGACAACGATATCGAGATCGCCATTGTTGTCAAAATTACCCTCTGCTACTGCCAGGGGGGTTGTACCCACGCTGTAGTCAATAGGTGCTGAGTATGATCCGTTTCCAGTATTTAACAATACCGTTATTGAGTCTGTGCCGGAGTTTGGCACCACGAGATCCTTGTCACCGTCGCTATCCAGATCGGTAGTCAAGACGTCCTCTGGAACAGAGTTCGTTCCGGTACTGTATAACTCCAGGTGCGTCAGGTTAGCCAGTGCCATTTCACCGCTGCACAAAAGTGCAAACAAGCTGACAGTGGCTATCCATTGCGTCACGAACTTTCTTGTATTGCCGTGCGCGTGGAAAGCGTTATACCTTCCTGACTTTTGACATATGGCGAGTAAAGTTGGCACGATGGTTTTCTCCTTGTGAATGTCTATATAAATGAGCAGTGTTGTTATCGAAATAGCGGGAAATCACGTTCTGTATCGGCGTAGATTAGCGTCATGCGCACCCCAATCTAGGGGGGGGGAGATTTGGAATAGAGGGCGCAGAATGGCGTTATCTACTGAAAAAATGTTTTAAGCGCATTGACGTAGCCGGCGGCCGATATGACATGGAGCATGGCTGCTCCATTTCGAAAAATTGACGTGAGTAGGTTTCAGAATCGGTTCGAGATCCGGGTGAGCATATTCGAGCGCCGCACGTCCGTGCTTACGGTTGATACAGTGTCCCTTTTTTAATTTCAAAGTCTGAACATCCATCACAAGATGTTATTCACATGCTCCCTCATCCGTTCGGACCAGACCTGCAAATGCGGGTAGTCGTTTAACGAGATATCCGCCATGTCCTCGAAGGTTACTACCCACGGATACAAAGCCATGTCGGCGATGGAATACTCATCGGCCAGATACTCACGCCCGGCTAAACGCTGATCCATCAGAACACAGTATTCTTTCAAATACTGTTGATTGCGCTGTAGTGCGCTATCGCTCATCTCGCCAAAGGTATCCAGCATGAGGTGACGAATGGTGCCGATGAGCACGCTGACACTGCCCGCCTCGATGATCAGCCACTTCATGGCCTCGGCGCGACGCGTGAGATCCTTGGGCAGAAATTTACCGCTCTTCTCTGCGAGGTAATAGAGGATGGCCGCAGACTCAAACAGATCGACACCATTTTCATCATCATGAATCGCCGGTACCGTGCCCATGGGGCTAACGGCAAACAGCTCCCGCTTTTCGTCTTTGTGGCTGTGGGGGTCGATCATAATCTCCCGATAGTCCAAACCGGACTCCTTGAGCAGGATGACAATCTTGAGGATGTTGGGGCTGTTGCTGAGGATACGATAGAAATGAATCATGGATTTTCCTTGAGCCAAGTGATTGCGAAACTTCGTAGTAGCCCTACCGATGTCATTGTAGCGAGGTGGATGGCAGAGTAAATACTCGGTTTAGCACCGCATCAAAAGGAAAGGCATCACCCGGGTCCACTTTGCGCCGTTGCTTCGGGTCGCAGCGCATCATGCGCTGGTCCAGGTCCGAGTGGCGCTTGATACCGTCACGGCGGATTTCGCGGCGCTGCACAATTTCCTGCAACAGCATCACCAGTGCATCGATCTGCTTTTCCGGGAACGGGTCCTTGCCGTCCCCCTCGTTGATTAACTCTATGGCGATAGAGCGCCTACTGTAGCTAAAGATGTGATAGGCGATCTGCGATTCGGGAATGCTGCTGCGCAGCGTGCCATCACGGTCGATCATATAGTGGATACCGAGTTTGGGGTGTGCCTCTATTTCACGCATGTTCTGCGTCAGCGTACCTGCTCCTACCCAAATGGGTTTGCCCGTTGCTGCATCGCAAGTCGGACCACCGGTGGAATGGATCACCACCATGTCGATGGGGCCGGTGCGTGGCGGACCGTAGTTGCGGGCGTGCGTGGGAGTAGCGATGAAGAGGACAACGAAAATGATGACAACGGTATTTCTTATTCTTGATTTTTCTGACATAGGTTTAGCTGGCCATTAAACGGGTTCTGATGAGGACTTATATTACATCATCCTCTGGCCTTGCATACTCCCCTACTCGCAGGCCTCGATCACGGGGTAAACCTACGCATGCCCTTTTTTCAAGATCAGGCGTAGAATACGCAAAATTTCCTTGAGTTGATGCTAAATGCCCAGGGTCTCCGTCTATCTCATATTCTTGCTTTTACTGTGCGTATCCGAAGTTGCGTTTTCCGAAGAGGAAAATTCAAAACCGCTGAATGGCTATTTTGTTGCTTATAGCATCGGTTGGGGTACGCCATACGGCATAGGTGCGGAGATCGGTTATCGAAAGAACTACTTTGATCTCAACTTAGGCGCGGGGGTGAATAGAAGTCATTTCAAACTGGGACTGGGCGGACGTTTGTATTCACATCCCAATCGGTGGTTTTCACCCTACCTGGGATTGAATCTCGTCCTGTCGACCAGGGGAACGCTCACGGTATCCTGGGAAGAAGATGTGGATGTGGACTACCATGTTTATGACAATATTGTGGTACACGCTAGAGGAGGTTTTCGTGCATCGTTTGGCAAGCATTGGGAGACGTTCGCAACTGTGGGCTATGGCTATGCGCTCATTCAACCCAGATTTGAATATTTATCGGGCGATCGAATAGACGGGACAGATTTACTTGCACGTATGCTTTCTCCCGGAGGTTACGAGGTTTCGCTACTTTTCCTTCGACGATATTGATGGATTATCATACGAAAGATTCGATACAGTGATCCACTTTGAATACGAGAAACCAAGACTATGGTGTTTAACCCAAACAATGCCGTCGTCAGACTTTGTCTTCAGGGTATGGCGGCAGAAGAAAGCGGTACGCCCGACGTGGCAAGTGAGATCTTTCTGAAAGCCTGGAATGAAGCGAATTATGATTTCGAGAAATTTATTTCGGCTCATTACGTGGCTAAAAGTCAAACACACGCCTCTGAGAAACTGCAATGGCTGGAAACTACCCTGAAGTTTGCGTTGAAGATCAATGACGACTCAGTTAATAGTGCCTTTTGCGCACTATATGCCAACATTGCGAAATGTCATGAGGAATTGGGTAGTCCAGGTAAGGCAAAAGAGTTTCGTGATTTATCGACAACATTTAAATATAAAATCACCGACCAAGGCCCGTTTTATCACGGCACGCGGGCTGATTTAAAAATTGGCGATGAATTATTGCCGGGGAAAAATTCAAACTACGAGCAAGAACTCGTGATGAATCATATTTACTTCACCGCCATTGTCAATGGCGCTGGGCTCGCCGCTGCTCTGGCAAATGGCGATGGCGCAGAACGTATCTATATTGTCGAGCCTATGGGGCCGTTTGAAAACGATCCCAATGTAACGGACAAGAAATTTCCAGGTAATCCAACTCGCTCGTATCGTTCTCAGTCGCCTTTAAAAATAGTGGGGGAAGTGGCGGAGTGGGAAAAACTTACACCGGAGGAATTACAGGGATGGCGTGAAAGATTGGCACGTAGTAGAGGGGGAATTATCAATTAAGGTATCGTCGTCACTTCCTGTACCCTTCTATACGCCTTTCGATCAATTGGAATCAAATTAATTCTCGTAGCGATAAAAGGGAAAGTTGTTGAATTTTCCTGTATACCAAATTCAGAACGCAGAGTGCCTTTATTAGTAGCCTATATTCCCTATTCCTCACCGTTCTGTGCTGACTCGAAAAAATCAGTGCAGCTCGATCAGGTGATTGGGTAATTCGTTCGGGTTGCGCGCCGGTGAGGGAAAGTGTTGTTGCAGCTTTTCACCACACTGTTCGATGGCGCGGATAAAGCCCTTACCATACTCGTCGTTTTTGACGTGTAGGATAAAGTCGTCGACGATGATCTGCCAGGTGTTGCTATCGACGACATCGTTAATGCCCTTGTCGGCGATAATTTCCACATAGTGTTCGGCGGCGGAAACAAAGATCAAAATACCGGTGTGTTCGCGTGTGGTGTGCAGGTTTTGCGTAACGAACAACTCGCGCGCGTAACGTGCGGCGCGTTGGTGTTTGACGCGGCGTGGAATCAGACGCATTTTTATCGCCGGAATACGAAACAGGCCGTTACAGATAAAAAACGTTGCGACCTGCGCGGTGTAGATAACGGAGTAATCGACCCAGGCATTGCTGAGCATGAGCAAGCCCGGAACAAGCAAGGCGATCAATGCCGCCCACATAATCGGAATAAACAGATATTCATCACTGGCTCTGGCGATGACGGTTACCAACTCGCCACTGGTTTTCGACTCGGCCTGTTCAATGGCCGCGCGTATACCTTGTCTGTCTACATCGTTAATCAATACGGACACCTTACCATCCTCCTGAGGCACCGCCGCCACCGAATGAGCCACCACCGCCGGAAAATCCGCCGCCATCACCACTGCCGGAACTTCCTCCACCGAAGCCACCACCGCCACCGGGACGGACCCAACTGCCGCGCTCGGCGATACGGGTAAAGGAAAATACCAGAAAATAAACCAGGCCGTAGATAATCGCTACACCGATATCGGCCTGCGTCGTACCGAAATACACAATAGCTGCCGACGACAACGGCGCCACCACGATATAAGGTAGAAAGGTATTGACGATGGAAGCGATAACCAACACGATGATGGCGAATGTCAGCATCTGGCCGTATACGTCTTCCATCGTCGATGTGTTGTTCAGGGGCAGTGCCTCGGTATTGTCGCCAAGTACATCGACTATCGCACGCGTGCCCTGCACGATGCCATTGCTCATATCACCCGCGCGAAAACGTGGCGTGACGATCTTATCAATAATCTGCTTGGCAAGAATGTCGGTGAGCACGCCTTCCAGACCGTAACCGACCTCGATGCGCATGCGTCTCTCGTTCGGCGCAATGATAAACAGCACACCATTGTTTTTGTCTTTCTGGCCAATACCCCAGTGACGACCGAGTTGATAACCGTAGTCGGCAATGTCATAGCCCTGTAGCGAAGCGAGTGTGACCACCACGACCTGATTGCCGGTCTCTTTCTCGTGATGGGCAAGTAAGACGTCAAGCTGATCACTGACGCTTTCAAGCAGACCGGCCTGGTCGACGACGCGGCCGGTGAGCTTTGGAAAATCCGGCGCGGCAAACGTTGCTGTGCTTAACAGACACAGCAACGTTAGCAAAAGACCAAACCGTGTGCGCTGTCTTGAGATCATTCTAAAACTTCACTTCCGGAACTGCCTGCGCCGCTTCGGAGATGGTGAAATTCTCTTTGGGCTGCATGTCGGAATACATTAACGATGCCCAGATACGACCCGGGAAGGTGCGCAGCTCGGTGTTGTATATCTTGACTGCTTCGATGTAGTCGCGACGCGCCACGGCAATTCGATTTTCCGTGCCTTCGAGCTGCGACTGCAAGGCAATGAAGTTCTGATTCGATTTCAATTCCGGATAGCGTTCAACAACGACCAGCAGGCGTGACAGCGCAGAACTCAGTGCATCCTGATTTGCCTGAAAGGTCTTGAACATATCCGGGTTATTGAGCACGCTCTCGTCGACCTTCATACCCGCCACCTTTGAGCGCGCCTCGACGACGGAGGTGAGCACATCTTTTTCCTGCGCGGCAAAGCCCTTGACCGTGTTGACAAGATTGGGGATCAGATCGGTGCGGCGCTGGTACTGGTTCATCACCTGACTCCAGGCGGCCTTGGCCTGTTCGTCATAGGTCGGAATGTTGTTGATGCCGCAGCCGCTGAGTGTGGCAAGCACTATCAGCAGCAGAAATATCCGTGAATTCGACATTGTTGTCCCTCGCGTAATAGAGTCTTGCATTACTTTACCCTAGACAGCCGTTAATGCAAAAGGATGGCTTTATGTATAGTGGAAGCCGCCTTGTCCTACTTCTATTTTTACTTTTTTAACTAAAGAAACCTCCATTATTAAGTACACATCAAAGCGGCAATGAACTTTACTGTAAAAACTTTCTACATGCCTGCTCTTTCGTAAAATAGGTAGGCAAGATTGGCGTTTCTCCCTGCAAGTTGTTCGAAGTTTACCAAGTGCTTGTAGCCTGATTGATCGAGTGATTTTATAGCATCTTGTAACTCCGTCATCTCATCCACTGCTTTGCTCATATGACTGTCAATCATGGCAAGATAAGAACGAGTTGGAAACTCAAATGCTTCCAGGCTTGCTGGTTGTCCATGACCAGGAATAAAGACGATATCTTGGTATTGTTTGAGTGCATCGTATGCAGCGAGCCAATTTTTTACATCGCTTACGTCGAGTATTGCCAGCAAACGCTCGCTATAAAGAAGGTCACCTGTGTAAACCAACTTGTCATTAGGAATCTCAACGATCAATTGAGCCGGGGTATGGGCGGCACCCATGTGTCGTATATGAATGTCCAGGTTCCCCAGATCTAATGTAATATCATCTTCAATAATACGTGTTGGTTTTTTCGGCAATTTGACGTCACTGGGTTTCTTCTTGAGTATATTTTCAATCGCCATCGCGAATAAATTACCAGAGGCCTCCATACGTGCAACTGAGTTTTTGTGAGCTATCGTCTCTGCTCCCGAAGCTGCAAATACGTCGTTGCCCATATACCTATGCGGTTGCGAGCTGGTATTGATTGCGTAACGTATGGGTAAAGGAGTGATTTTCCTAATGTGCCCAAGCATTTCCTTCGCCATTTCCGGTGTATAACCGGTATCAATTACCGCTACCGCGCTAGAACCAACCACAAACACGAGATTCATGCGATAGCCGTGGTTCTTTTCACTTGGTCCTTCAAGTGGCCCAATCCAGGCGTAGACATGTTGGGACAATTTTTGAGGTGACGGTAAAATGCTGGTGCTTGCGACAACAGAGTTGCCTAGAAGCAAAAGCAAGACGACAGTGACTGGAACAATAAGTACAAATTTGGTGCTAGACATGCCTATCTCCTTGATTATTTACAGTATTTATTCTTTCCAGAAACTATATTATAAATACTACGCAAACGTAACATATATTACGTCATGTGTGGATAGACCGAGTTGCCTGCGCTTGGTTGATTCAACGATTTATTGATAAACAAGCGACATTTATTTGGCTGGATAAACCAGAGGAATGTCCGCAAGATGCGCTCGGATTTGACTTTAACGGGGCGCAATTTACGCATGCAGGAGATAAAGTCAGTTTTGAAGTGCTTATGTTTAATTTTCATCTTGAGAATATTCCTGGCCTAAAGCAAATAGCCGATATTATTCATTTCCTGGATTTTGGGGGCATACCTGTTCCACAGGCCAAAGGACTTGAAACGATACTCCTCGGAGCTCGTGAACAATGAAAGGATGACGACGAGTTGCTCGGGGAAATGGCAAGAGTATTTGACTTGTTACTTAGTGCGTTTGCCAACATCAACTGACACTGGTCCATCCGTGTCATTGTGTAACTGTCCCCTAAACTAAAGGAAACGGCCTGGCGACCTTTTTTGGATTCTTGATCTATATTGTCACACCATTAATCGCTTGATCACCGTCCCCTGCGCAACCGTCATATTCATCTCCGCCACTCGTTTGATCAGCGGCTTGAGAGGCGATAAATGCCATCAATCATTCAGCATTCGGTATGAGTATGCAGCTAGACAACAGTGGCTGCATGGGAAAGAGGTGGGTAATACTCCCTATACCATTTGTGAATTTATGCACAGAAAATTCTATCGTTCAAGTTTACGCTTATTTGCAAATAAGCACCGGGGTGTAATCCCCCATTTTTTCTTCACGAAAATTTATCGCTTGAAAGCACAATCGCGCCCGAACGAACTGGCGGGTAATTTTTCTGTCTGCAAAAATAGAAAACGACTATCCGAATTTGTAATAGGATTTTTACTTATAGCCTCTTTGACTTGCCAGGGGGGATTACTTATCCGCCCGTTGAAGGCGCCGGATATACCGGTGGAAAATTGTCTGCAGCAATCGACGACATGGAAGTGCCAAGGCTGTTGTCCTGAACATCGCCGGTAAAAACTAACGGCGTTTTCCCGTGGACGACAGTTCCATTTGCTGACGACGACACTCGCTCAACACCACGCCAAAGGCCACCGACACATTCAGACTCTCCACATCACCGGAACCGGGAATCGCCAGCACCACATCGGCGTTTTGCGACAGACTCCTGCTCACACCGCTGCCTTCCGCACCCATCACGACCAGCGTACGCTCCGCGAAGCGATGGCGGTATAGCGAATCGCCAGTGGCTGCCGTGGCCACAATCGCAAAGCCCAGATCTCGTAATTGCTGCAGATCCTTATCGCGGTTGGATACGGCGACCAGATCCACATGCTCTGCCCCGCCTTCCGCCACGCGACAGGCCGAAGGCGACATTGCAGGCAGACGACCTCTTTCGCCAACGACGTACCGCACACCAAAATGGGCGCAGGTACGCACGATGGCACCCAGGTTGTGCGGGTTCTCGACTCCATCCAGATAGGCGATCGAAACCGGACCTTTCGTGTTTTTCAATGCATTTTTTAGCTGCACGACGCTAACACTTTCCTTCTCATGCGCCAGCACGCAAACGCCCTGATGGTGAGTCGCCTCGGTAAGCTTCTCCAGATCGAGATCCTCCACCACATGGTATGCCTTACGATTAGCCGCCGCCCATTTCAGCATTGGCCCGAACTGCTTTACACGCTCCTCGGTAATATAAATACGGATGACGTCCGCAGGCCGGCGTTTCCAGATCTCAAGACAGGCGGCAGTACCGTAGTACTTTATCTCGCGCGCGGTGGGGCGCTCGGGGGCCCTGTCATGAGACTTGTTCCGGGCACGAACCTGGGTATAGGGATTCGGGGCTAATTTCTTTTTGGGGCGCTGGTTCACGATACAGGTCTCAGATGACAGATATATGGTGGGCATAATTTACGCGATTTTCGATAGTCGGCGAAAGTGGGTTTGGAAAAAAGTAATCTTGCCGACTGTACTCTTTTTCCCGAGAATGCCTGTGTTGGTTTAACGACTCACATTACGCTGAACGGCGAAATCCCCGAAATTATAATTTGTTATGCCCCCTGTGCAATGAAGCTGGATTTGTCCGCATACGACGGCGCGGGTGGATTTGTCGAAAAGGGGCATATTAGGGCTCTTGATCGCGCGCAGCTTGAAGGCGCGGGAAATTTCGTCTCACTGGAAAACGACTTTCTCGCGAGTTTCCGAGGTAAAGGTGTGGGCGTAGTGTATCTCGATGACCCCATGTCCATCGCCTGGGAACGACATCTAAACGATCTTCTACTCTGTGATGATCAGACATTCCTTGCCGACGAAATGAGTAACGTTGAGTATGCACTGGCGCAACTGGTACGTAGTCTCTGGGGAATACTGGTTTATCAAAATCGTCTTCGGTGGAGACAGGGAAAATCTCATGCCTACCTGGTCCTTCCTCGTCAATTTCATGTCCGACAAGACCAGGCTCGACAAACACGATCTGAAGGCGAAGAAACCTGACTATCTAAAATACTTAGACGCCAACTCCCTCGGCACCGACCTCACCTGGGTTCGCCTGGGTTCGCCTGGGTTCGCCTGGGTTCGCCTGGGTTCGCGAAGTTTACGGCTCATGGAAAAAATGTAAACGTCGATAATCGACGCCTCGCCGAGAGGTAATGTGGACGTCTTAAAAAATCGCGCCAGCGAATACTAGTGGGAGACCGTGGACTGTGCTATCTGGGTAAACCTACGTCAGCAAATCTATCCATACGGTCAATAATCATAAATATGTTCCAGTTTCATTCCTGCCGCTTCTGCTGATTTCAGGGCGCGGGAAAGATTATTGACCTTACAGGCGAAGACCAAGCGCTTTTGGTTCTCCGGAGCAACAACCATAGAGCTGAACAAAAAGTGGGCGTCGGCGAGTTTCTCTTCCCTATCTTTACCTGTAATGAATGAAATGAGTATATCGTCGTTACCCGATATCTCGTGAATTTTTTTAAGATGCGGTAGCAACTTCGGCATAATCTCGGTGAAGTCTCCCCAGCGATTTACCGTTATAGCGAGTCGATGACTACCGAAATCTTTCAGAATTTGAATTCGCTCATCGATGTGGGAAATTTTTTCAGGGTCGGCGGTTACCGAAAGCGTCACAAGGCCATTTGAAGGATCGTAAGCGTTGCGCGCGCCGAAGCCTATGAGTGTGGCGTAAATGGATTTGAATACAAACTCCGTAGTAAATATCAACTTGCGTTCAAATTTACGTATAAAGTTTCGATCAAAAAATGGGGTATCAACCCAAATACGCTTCACCCATGGCAGAAACTGAAAATTGTACCAGGGCTCAATATTGATTAAATCCCCGTATGCCTGATGGGCTTGGCTGATGAGCTTGTCTTCTTGCGTAAGCTCACTTGCGCTCCAAAAGCTAAAAAGTCCTATCGTGTTTTCATAGATACCCTTCAGTAGATATTCAACAGTCGTACTGATACCTATCACATTAAGCATAGTGATGTAGTCCGGATTTTCTGGGTAAACACCTTCAGTTAAATTCACCACACGATCGTATAGTGCCCAATACTCATCAATGCTCGCGAAAAAGGGAAAGTTACTGGGATTATTTCCACTGGCGAGAAACGAGGCATATTCATTCGGGTTAAACACAAGATACCATTCGGGCAGAGAAAGAAATGTTTGCTCCTCTCCTTTCAGGTATTGATCCTGGCTCGCAAGAAATTCTTTCACAGTGCGTTCAGTGCTGGGGTAATACTTTTCCCAGAGCTTATTACGAAATCTATATTGAGGATCGACTTTTTGTTTGATATCAAAATATTTTTGCGCCTCAGGGTAGGCTAGGCGAAACTGGGCTTCACTTGCATGCGGTTGATAAGGTAGATAATAAGCGCCGTTAACAGATATTACCGCATCAATCATTTCTCGCGTCCATTCGGCCACTTTGTCGCGACTGTCCTGATCAGTTTTCTGTTGATAGTAGACCACAAAGGCGAATACTTCATTGCGCGCCCACGCGAGATAGGAACCTGAGTCTTTCTGGGCGTGCCGTATTGATACATTCAAGACCTCGACGTCGTGCTTACTGAACACATCACGCATTTTCGGTACAAATTTTTCGAAGTTCTCGACCGGTACGAAGTACTCCTGTAGAACATAGGTTTTTTCGCTGCGATCACCACTACCGAGTTCGCGAACATCGTAGCTCGCCTCCCAGTTGCGCCAGACTACGCGTTCGGGAATATAGTAGAGTGGATCGAATATATACTGGCGAACCGCTTCTCCGAATGGCATGGCCGCGGTCATATCGATGAGCTTGGGTAGCCAGAAATACTCTCGACCCTCTGGGATTAGTCGTTCTTCACTTGTGACTTCCTTATCAGTGATATTCCAGCTTACATCGCGTACGGTGTCATAATCCGGTGGATAGAGATCACCATTATGAAAAACAACGTTTTGGTCATCGCGAATTTTGTTGAAAAAATGGGTTTTGTATTCAGAAACCGGCATTACAAAAGTTTTGCGCTCTACTGGTGTATTATCTGCCAAGTCTAGTGTAACCTCAGCAATCACGCCGATACCGCCATAGCCGCCGATAGCGGCATAAAACAAGTCCTGATTTTTTTCGACGCTAACGTCGACAACACTACCATCGGCAAGTACCAATTTCAGGCTTCGGACCGATGATATGATCGGACCATGTCCAATATAGCGACCGTGTACGTTGACACTGACTGACCCACCGACGGTGAAGTCTGCATAGGTCTGCATGATTTTCACTGATAGGTTATGTGGATCTATATACTGCTGTAATTTGCGCCAGGTGATACCGGACTGTACTGTGATGTGTTTGTTCTCGGCAGAAAAACTAACAATCTGATTAAACTTGCGCATGTCTAGATGCAGACTGTTTTCAAGAGCAGTCTGACCACCCTGGCTATAGCGACCGCCTCCAATTGAAACGGCACCGTCTGTCGACCTTAGCGCGTCTGCTATTTCGTCTATTGTGGTGGGTTGAATTTCTCGTGCAACATAGACAGGGTTTAACTGGGTGATGTCATTTACAAGGGGTTGGTCGAGCTTTCCGTCGTAGTCAGGATCGCCTGACAGCGTGATGACAGCCCAGGTCACTAACATCAGCGTAAAAGCGACGGCGAGAGCAGCCTTCAGCAAGCGAAAAATTTGACGCTTAAATTTAGACATCCATGGCACCTTTCTTGTATTTACTGATAGCCAACCTTAGAAAAATCACAGAGTCGCAATACCAACGAGGAAAAAATGACGCATATAAACGATCATCGTCGCCAACTGCTCAAAGGTCTTTTGGCCCTGCTTGTTCTGGTGCCACAACGCATACCTCTACTCGCAGCACCTTTGCCCAATGCAAAAACGGCACCCGTCGGGAATTTTCGTTATATTTATCAGAATCCATCTTTGAAGAAGGCATTTCTGGAATTTTACACTAATGTCTTTCATCTGTATCCGGAACACGAATTTCATCGGCTAGTCGAGGAACTGACTCAGCGCCATGAGTCGGATAGAGATATCTACCAAAGCCTGCAACAGTCTCTGAACGACATTAGCCCTTTTTTAGTGGATCTACGCTTTGCCGTTCCAGCATTGAGAAAGCAAAAAGCCGAAATGACTCGCCAGACGCTATACCTTGTTGACTCCACGCGTACCTGGGATGGGTATCTTGAAGTTGGCTCTACTGGTCGCTACATCAGCCAACTACAGGAAAAGTTGCAGATTCACGGAGAGAAATTTTTGCTACATACAGTGGAACCTGGGTACTCCCCGGAGGACATACTCGAACGTGGTCAGTTGAACAAATTGGGCAAATTTGTCGACATGGGCAATTATACTGCTCAATTCACAAACACCATCCCGGCGAATTCACTGGACTTGGTAACCGTCTATATCGGTTTCCATCATTGTCCAGTGGACCAACGAGAGGCATTTATTGGCGGCCTCAGGGACTTGATTCGACCGGGAGGAAAGTTAGTACTGAGGGATCACGACGCACACAACGAGGACTTGCGCAGAGTCGCAGCACTTGCCCATGATACATTTAACGCGGGTACTCGGCAGCCCTGGAAAGCAAATGAAGTCGAGTTACGCAATTTTTATTCACTGGATTATATAATTCACTTTCTGGAAAAGCTGGGGCTGCGCTACGATGGCCGAGTATTCTTTCAAGCAGGCGACCCAACCCGGAATGGGCTCATGTCTTTTACTAGAGTGTGAGGTTAATGCCTGTACTCAAAAGAATTGATATAAATGCCATTCGTGTCCGTTCCTTAAAAACCGTCAGGGGTCGATTCATATACATAGCCAGTGCCGACGCGTCTCACAAACGGCCCTGTACCAGCTGATGAAAATCATGTTAGAAGCTTTTGCGCCCAGGAATAGATGCAAATGGAAGAAGATGACAAGGCGACATAAACGACCGATACGGGCTACTAACTAATAGATGAAAAGTCAGATTTACAAACCGCGTAAAAACACGTCAGGAACATTCAATTAACGACTCCATGACACTAACACTATTTGTTGCGCTCTATTTGGTGGAAATGCTGATATTTTTCTGGACAATACGCTGGAACGGCGCTGAGTGGATGGAGTACCGGTTCAGGGCTGGTATCTTCTTCGGCTATTTCGCAATCGGATGGAATGCTGAACAGATCAAACTATATGCCTGGCTTTGCGGAATTCTCTCTACGATATATTTTGTTGCCGGATTGATAAAGCCAGAATTGCGATTTCTGTAGCATATAGATTGTGTAGTTAGATGGGCGACTATCCAACAGCCTTCAGGCGCATAGTTCTAACTCGATAGCGCGTTATCAATCGCCTGGAAACTCCCCTGTCCACAATCATCCAACAGACCTGTATTAGTGACAGTCTCGAAAATACTGACCGTCAGTAAGTCTTAATTTTGGCTTATAATAATTCAGCCTCTCAAATGGGACTGAACTTCTCTAGAGAATTTGGCTTGGAATTACTCTCAAAAATGACAGGACACTACAATATGTTCAATAAAAAGCAAAAAATAGTTACAAAAACGCTAATGCTTGGCCTCGCACTCCTCACATCATCGTCAGTATTTGCAGATCATAGCAACTCTGCTTTTCCGGGCGTGATCGAACCCTGCGAGCAACTTTGGCTCGTTAACGACCCTAATAACGAATTTAAAGATCCGAACAACGGCGGCGAGTGTATCGATATTCCGGTTAGCTTCAAGAAAGCGAAAATCGTTTTCAATCTGGACAATCTTGTATTTAATCCAGATGGAAGCCCAACGGGTCTGAGACACATGTTCATGTTCGGCAGCATGGTAAAACATCGCATTGCATTAGGTCAGATCGATCCTGAAAATGTTGCTATCGTTGGTGTAATCCACGGTGACGCTCTGCGTGCGAAATGGGCTTTCAAGAATATTCCTGAAGGCAACAATCCTGTGACACCCTGGATCGAGAAGATCCTTCAGCTACGCAAAGATGGTATCAATATTCAAATTGAAGCCTGTGGCGCAGCACTGAAAGGCATGCAGTTAAACGGTGCCAAACTGGCTAACGGTGAACCCATAGATGAGAGAGCGATCTATGCCAGTGAAAACGGTAGAATATACCTGAATCAAGGCGCTATTGGCCGTATTATGCAGCTACAACAAAACGGCTTTTCCTACTTTCAGGAAGACTAGAAAGATACGACGGCAGGCATGAAATAAAACTAAATCAACATTCTTCAAATTTTTCACGTTATGAGGGCTGCTTTAATGGTAGCCCTTTTTTTCGCGTAGAACTAAATTCCTTTGTTCAGGCGTCTTAGCAGTTATAGTCTCGCTGCGAGTATTAGATATACAGAGACTACGCGTTGTCAAAACATTAGGACGACCTTTTCCGTTCTTTAAATTTAGAATAAGGCCTGGTGCTATTGTAAGACGTCTTCACGAAACTCACTTCCTTATATGGGACGGTAATGTTTCACAACTATTGCCGCGATAGAAGTCGTGAATATTCAAGCTTTTCTCGCGTCTGTCTCACAAAGGCGCGATGCCCGAGCAGATTTGTTTGTAATGGTCAGTACTCCCTCTCATTTCCCTATCATCTCCTATCAGACAGTCAAAAAACGGCTGGAGTCAATATGGGGTCTCTGGACCTAGGCGGGAGGAATCTGTTCGAAGGCGGAAGTTGGCACAAAAAGATCGGCTTTGCCCTCTTTTTTTGATATAGTACAACGCGCTTGGCGGGACATATAGATTCAGTTAAAAAATAAAAATGGGCGTACTATGAAAGCATTCAGAATGGCTGCACTTCTTTCTTTCCTTTTTCTATCCACTTTACTTACTTCCTGTGGCTCCGGCGAAAAAGCTGACCAGATAACATCTATCACCATAGAAAAAGAAGATGGCTATCTGGAAATTGGTACGTTCGTAAGCCTCAAATTAGTTGGCAAACATGATAACGGCAGTTCAGCCATAGTGACAGAGGGCATTAAGTGGTCCGTCGATAACGAGGCCATTGCCAGGGTAAATGAAACAGGTGAACTGCTGGGTGTAGATCTGGGTACAGTAAAGGTCACGGCGACACTTGGAGATTTATCTGACAGTATTTCGGTGACCACTAAAATCCCGCAATCTGAATTGAAAATATCTCTGCCCGAGGGCGCCATTGTTGTCGATGGAGGCACTGTAAAATTATTGCCTAAGATGGAGCATGGTCTTACGAGTGCGCCACAGATTGATGGCGAGATTTTCTGGAGTAGTTCAGACCCTACTCTGGCAACGGTCGATACCGCTGGCAATGTGGCCTTGATTGCTCCCGGCAAGGTAACGATTACGGCGAAGTACGAGCATTACCAGGCAAGCATCACCTTCACCATTGGTGTCGGCGTTGAAAGTCTGCAGATGCAGGCCAGCAAAGAGCAGGTACTCGCCGAAGAAGAAATCAGTTTTACGGTTTTTGCGAAGAATAGAGATGGTTCGTCTACAGACGTGACGGATCAGGTACAGTGGTCAGTGTTTGGTAACGGACTTGAGCGTAGACTCGAGAACGTTTTTATAGCCGGTCCTGGCGCAACAACTGTTACCGTAAAGGCAACTTATCTGAATGCCAGCGTCAGTTACGAGGTCAAAATTCAAAACTTATTGCGTCTGTATGTAGCGAATGATTACGACAGCACGATTTCGCTACACTGGCCAAACACCGGCGCGCAAAGCTACAACATCTATTGGGCAGACCAGTCGGGCGTTGATATCTCATCCACAAAAAAATCTGGTCTGACGACAACGCAAAGCTCATTCACCGGATTAGTACCGGGAGAAGACTATTTCTTTCGCATTGCACAGGTACGTGATGGAGTTGAAAGTGAGCTCAGCGAAGAATTAAAGGTTCAACTACGAAAAAATCAGTGGAAAGATTCTATTTTTTTGGAATCACCACGCGAAGGTATGGCAGTAGCAAAGCTCGGATCGTTATTGCATTTAATTGGCGGCGCTGATCATGAGTTTCTTTATGACTGGAATGAAGCTATTGATCTCGATACATGGTCCGCGGGCGAAAAAACGGCCGCACCTTATTTCGGCCGAGGCATGGCGACGTGTAGCGATGACGAAACCGTGTTTACCTTCGGAGGTCTTGTGCTGGACGTAGATAATAAGGTCGTCGCTAGTGCAAATAGTTATTCGTCAGTATCCAATACCTGGACGAGCTACCCCGATATGCAAAAGCCGCGTTTAGGTGCCGTATGTGCGATAAGCGGCAACAATGTTTATGTGTTTGGCGGAATCGACGATCAGGTTAATTTTGTCAACTCCATCGAAGTGTTGAACTTATCCGCCGGAATCTGGCTCAGTGAATTTGAGCCAGCAACTCCGTATGCGGATATGACAACGTCAAGAGTTGAAGCTACAGCCACAGTCTATAACGGAAAGATTTATCTTTTTGGCGGTGTTGAAAATAGCGTCCTGTCCAGCGTAGCGATCTATGATATCGCCACTAACAGTTGGGGATCTGCAACGTCTATCCCAACGCCACGTTCCAACATGACCATGATCCGCTCTGGCAACAAGGTAACCCTGATGGGTGGTTATGATGGCAATGATTCTGCAGTACTGAATTTTACCACTCGAGTAGATCAGTTTGATCTTGAAACCGATACCTGGAAACCTCTGAGCCCTATGCCCTTTGGTCGAGCTGATTTTGGCGCAATTGAACACAAGGGAAATATCTATCTGTTTGGTGGACACTATCAGCAACAGATCATGAGTGAAATTTCCTACTACAATATTGCAGAAAATCGCTGGTTTCCACGCAAAATCAGGCCTCAGTTACTGGCATTTTCCTCAACTGCTGTCATCGGTGACTCAATTTACATGATTGGTGGCGACACAGGCACAAGCGATCAGACCGGTGCTGTAACACGATATGAGACCACTACTGATACCTGGCATTCCGTGGCGCCAATGAACAAGCAACGAATGTTGGCTGGCGCTGCCACGATCGACGAAAAAATTTATGTCGTCGGTGGGTATGATACATTTGGTGAAATCTCTAACGTTGAAGTATTCGATAAGACAACCGGTCTGTGGACCGCGCTTGCGCCTTTACCAACAAAAAGAGGCGCGCTAAGACTAGAGGCAGTTGCTGGAAAGCTCTACGCCATTGGTGGAACCGGAGATCCGAAACGAGTGGATGAATATGATCCGCAAACCGACACCTGGCTTAGAAAAAGTGATTTACCCGGTAGCAGAGCTGGTGCGACCAGTGTAGTCCTTAATAATCGTATTTATCTCATTGGTGGCACCGATCGTGATAGTGAATACAAAACAGTATTTCAATACAACCCCACCACCGATCATTGGTCTTCAGTAGCCTCTACCCGTGAGGAGCGTTATTTGTCTGACAGTATCGTCATCAATGGTCGTATCTATGTTTTTGGTGGAGTTATTGGTCAGCAGGTTCTGGATAGTGTAGAAGTATTTGACCCTTTGAAGAACCAGTGGCAATACGCCGCTGATATGCCGATACCGCGACACGCCGTACTGAGTGAGTTTGTAGGTAACACCGCCTATATTTTCGGTGGCTATACCAGTGAAAATTTACCCCGTCGGTCGATGAACTTGTTTGAGTAGATGGAAATGGCATTGTCATCGGCGTCAATGCTGCCGAATTCGTTTTGATTCGGAGTCTACGTGTAATTTTTTTACTTTGAATTATCTGCCGGACCTGCGGATCGGTACAACTGTCCAACACAAGGGGCGGAACTGGCTTCATATAGTCTCTGTCCTCACCTGTCTTTGCCCAGCAGACAACGCCAACGTCCTGTTCTAGTATCTAGCCTATTTCAGTATAGGCGAAGCAGTCACGCTACAATCCAATTATTTATGAGCCCGAAACATCAGGCGCCAATAACGCGATTATCAACTTGAATTCACCACTGTCGCTCAATTTTCTGAGCACATGCGTCTTTAGTTTTTATATATTGCTTAAACACGAAAATGTGGAATGTAGTTCTTATACTTTCACTTTTGCATGAGCACACAAGCGCGCCTAGCATAGTAAGATATTCTCTCTCTAAGCAAGAGTATGCCTTTATGTAAAGTTTTTCGCATCAATAATAGCGTGGACATCCCCCCTTCATTGAGGTAAAAAGAAACAATTAGAAAAGCGAGATCCTAGGTGGGTGGGAAGGAAAACACAACGAAACGCAAATGGATTGGTGATTTAACAGCGCTTTCTTATGGCAAGCAGTTGCCAATTCGGAAGCACAGTAACAATTATCAACAATAACAACCCATTACTTTTATGCATTCATGTTTTATCACAATTTAAGGCATGGGTTAATTTTCAAAAGGAGTTGTCAAATGAATAGAGGTATCTCATATGTCATGCCGCCCATTATTTTGCTATTAGGCGCATGTTCAACAATAAAAGTATCAACACCGGTTACACATCCTGCCGAAGTTGATATGAGGAATTATAAGAAAGTCGCCATTATGGAAATTGAGGGCAACTATGGTAGCCACTACCGCGACCGAATCAAAGCCAAACTAGCGGCTGAAAATAGTTTTGAAGTACTGGATTGCGCACCAATAGAGCGTGAAGTTAAGACAACAGAAGAAATAACAACTAGCAGTGAAAGGAATCGCAAGCTTAATGACATTGAAAAAGTTGCCGTAATTGCCGGGGTATTAACGGGACAAAACCTAGGTGTCACAACGACTACTCCGGTCGAAGAAAAACGAATTGTAACCAAGACACATATAGTTAAAGAGGAAAATCCTGCCTGCACGAAGGAAAAATTGCTTCGTACTGCGTTAATCACCGGTAAAGTAGCTGGTCAGTTCACAGATAAAGTAGATAGAGAATCAGCAACGTGCACAAGAGACAAAAAGAAATACCCATGTAATAGCTACACGCGCAAATCTTCTATTACTGCATCCGGTAGCATTGATCTCAAAGATGCCGAATCTGGGAAATTGATTCGCTCTAAATCGGTACAGGATATTTGCAAAGACAGTACCTATGCCACTGATCAAGCTCCTGCACAAATTAGTGAAACTACGTTGATTGAGAAGTGTGCAAATCAAAATTCGGTCGCTTTTTCCAAGATTATCACTCCCTGGACGGAGTATGTGCGGGTTGCATATAAAAAAGACGGTGATCTTCCCTCTCTTGAAAAAGGTATCAACCTAATCAAATTGGGAAAATATAACGAAGCAATTGCCACTTTTCAAGACGCTGTAAAAGAAGCAGAGAGTAAAGGTTTAAAAGGTAATGTACGGGCAAAAGCTTATTGGGATCTGGCCCTCGCATATGAATATAGCTGGCAATTTGACGAATCGCTTGCAGCAATAGACCAAGCCTATATTCTCGATAGTGATGATGATTATTTGCGTGAGAAGGCCAATGTCATGCAACTAAAGCAACAACGCGAAAAACTTCTCCAACAAAGCAGTTTTGCTGAAAACTAGTCCCTTCATACAAATGGGGAGCTAGTATGCTCCCCATCACTTGAATTAAGTATTACGTGCTCCATTCAATTTTTTGAACAATGGATTTGACCTGAAAAACACTGGCATTGACGGCAACTGCCACAGTTTACTAAAGATCTTTTCGTTTCCAGGTTTCCTGGTCGACAACGTACTCCCGATTTCTTGATAAACGGAACATGTCTATTAACGCATTCATGATTAAGATCGACAATCACAAGCACCGCTATCACCATTGAAAGTCGAAAATCTTGAGATAAATGTCGTTTGCCACCTATATTTTGATAATTGAAATGGGTGCAAGTGGAAAAAAGTGAATTAAACTTTCTTGTCTTAAAACAGTTTCGCCACTTTTTTCGGATCTTCCAAGAAAGGGAGGTGGCCTAAGTCGGGCAATAGGTGAAGATTCGTGGGACCAAAAAGCGCTTCGAACACGTGAGCAGAATGGACAGGAGTAATTTGGTCCTCTTGCCCCCAGATAATCGTGGTGGGGACAGCCGATTGACTCAGTTTCTTATAAACTTCCAGCCCTGAGCGAATCGGGAAGCTGTTAACCGTATCAAAAACGGCGTCTCGAAATCCCGGGTTTTTCATACTTTTCATCAACAATTCTCTTACCCTTTCCTGAATTTCTTCATTGGGAGAGTATCGAATGGATCGCTTGAGCAGCGACTTAGGGCCCAGAAGAGAAAACAAAACTTTCCCTAAGAGTGGCAGACTCATCAATTTCTCGCGCAACGTAAAGTGCGTATCGGCCCCATCCGGGGCCATTAAAACCACTTTTTGAATCTGGCGCGATTTCTGACGACTAGCAAACTCCGAAACCACCAAAGCCCCCGAAGCCAAACCGCAGAGGATAATGCCTTTTTGATTTTGAATCCCGATCACGTCGGTCAGTTGGTGTATATGAGCTTCGAAGTCACTATGGTGGCGATCAAAAAATGACTCTCCTCTGTTGGGCAAATCATATTGAACGGTCTGATAACCCTCATCTACGAGAACCTCCACCAAAGGATCCCAAACGTCACACGGTAGAGTTGCGCCAGAAACAAAAATAATGGTCGCACGCTCCGGGTCTCCTAATGTTTTGACCATCGTTTTGCCGGAGGAAGTTTCTAAGGTACTTATCGATGGCATCGCATGACTCTCGAAAGTTGAGTTGGATGAATCTACTAATATTCATTATCTACTCATTCCCGGCACTTGCCCATCTAAAGGCAACTATAGAAATTTGCCGGTCGTCAATTATCAATCTTTCACGTCTGGCCAATATAGCTATTCCGCAGTGAGCTCATTCGAGTCTAGCCCGTGATCCCTTTTTGTTTCCGATGCGTTTTCCCTAAAAATTGTTTGAATTATTTTTTTTATCAAAACCGAAGCCGCTATGCTGCCGACTTCGTCCCGTACGATACTGGCACGCGCGTTTTGCCGTCATTTGTAGGAAAAGTACCGATCACATTCAGTTGATCCACACCTGTACTTGTAGTTTAATTTCATGAAACTTTGCCTTTTACGGGTTTGACAGACAATCGTTTGTCGTGATGGCAAAGTGATACAGTACCATTTACTTACAATCGAAAGGGAGTTTCATATGCACGTCAATACGGCATTTTCAGAAGAAGGGCAAAACGTTAACTGCGCGCTCTGTACGGCCGCGGCCTTAACGGATCAGAGCTCTGGAGATGTTAACGCGGAATTGCAGCTTGCCTGTCCACCGACAAGCAGATGGGGGCCTTTTGAAAGTGATCAGGCCTTTGTTGTCTATACCACCCAGGGTCCGGGAAGAACTCGGCGTGTTACACTGCAAGACAATGCAATACAGCCGATTGCTGACCAAATGATCGGGATTGCAACATATGTGGCGCAGAAGTATGGAAATGGTACGCAGGTAAAATTTTTTGGGAATCCTGCCCATCGAAGTCGCGGTAGCGATGTCATCCCTGCTATGCTCCGCCAACCCGACGGAACAAAGTTTGCGGTGTTCACTTCAGATGGCTCATCCCTATATGGCGATGAGGCACATTGGATTTTCGCCCAAAAGCAAAATAACACCATTGAGTACCTCGATTTTCAGACTGACAAGCAGTTAGTGCGTAATGCCAGTCCGTCCCGCGCCAACAACCCTATGCGGCCCGGCGGAAGAGCATACACATCTGCGGACAACACCTACATGATTGCCATCGCATTTGGGACAAATCTTGCGAACTAATCGTCTAGCCCATGGTCAGTTCGCGTTTTCTCTGCATATGTAGGTAGAATCTGCGATCTGCCCCTGGATGTTTTACGAACGAGGCGTCACTGCAATTCTCGAGAAAAACCAAATTGAAGGGCGGCAATATTAATGCGATGGTAAACGGGCTGGGCAAGGAGCCTGTCGCCAAAGAAGCTAAACCACCGGTGTTGACTGAAGAACCAATCGCTTAACTTCAGACATAAAGCAGGGCATATCTTTGTCAAGAGATATGCCCTTTTTTTATTTCAGGACTGTTCAAAAACAGCGCTAGCATCGCTGTCTTTCTAATACACGCTATTTATCGAATTCTCTGCCGAAAAAAACGGCATATATATTGTACTGTTATTTGGTTTAGACAAGGAGGTCGCATGAAATCACCCCGCTCGCTTAGACATGTAGCCATTCGAGGTTTACTGGTAGCCGTTTCGTTTTTCCCCTTACAGGACGTGCTCGCGCTAGACTATTACGTCTCACCAACAGGAACCGCAACGTGGGCCGAGTGCACGGAAATTACCACGCCTTGCAACGGAAAGACCGCTGTCAGCAATGCCATGGCCGGTGATGTTGTCTATTTTAGGGAGGGAATCTATGACCCGGTTACGGACCCTCTTCAAGATTGGGTCGACACTCCCAACCAATTCAAGTACGAGAAGCTACCCTGGAATCCGCAACATTCCGGTACCGCTGAAAACCCGATTGTATTTAAAGCGTATGAAGGCGAGACGCCGGTATTCCTCGATAACATCTGGAGCGGCGCCTTTGGCGTTATCAATCAGGAGTGGATCATCTTCGACGGTTTTACCGGTACTATTGTCGATGACCAGGATCAGGTCATATCTCTTGTAGTCTTTCTAAATGCCGCCAATATCGTCATTCGAAACAGTGATCTTATGGGTGTTAAAAAAGCAACACACCACAACTCGGCCCTGATACGTTTGGACTATTCAGACAACATTCTTATCGAAAATAATAAAATCCATGACCTCAACAGTTACGCCGAAACAGACCCCGAGTTTGTAGAGCTAGCCGTTAATGCGTCCGGCATACTCAATTTCTATTCGAAAAATCTCATCATTCGCAACAACGATATATACAATAATCACTATGGTATTTGGGACAAAGACACGGAGCAAAATAACCAGTACTACAATAATCACATTTGGGGAGGTGACACCGCCTCTACTTATTGCGCAAGCGGTATTCAAATCAATAATCAGATCGACGAATACGGCGCGTCGCAAAACGCCCGCGCCTATCAGAACATTATTCGCGATTGCGCGGTCGGTATTTACGCCTATAATGGCGTTGCCATTAACAACAATATCAAGATCTACAACAACACCATCGTCAATCAGACTGCCAACGGAAACGTAGGAATATTTGTCAGCGAATCTTCGCTAGGTACGAGTGTCTATAACAACATTGTTTTCGGCTACGCACTTCAACTGAGATATTACACCCCGCTAAATGAGCGCGTGAGCCTTTCAGACTACAACCTCTTTTACAACGACACGACGGCAAGTTGGAACATTGACTACGTAACGACTTACAGCTCATTAAGCGAATGGACTGTAGCAACTTCGCTAGACGCAAACTCAATCGTTGCCGATCCCCTATTTACAAACGCCACCGGAAATCAAACTGTTGACTTCAAACTATCGACAAACTCTCCCGCCAAGGGCTCAGGAATGGCGAATGCGAACATCGGGGCATACCTTAGTGAAGAGTTGGTCATCGGAATGAACACAGCGAGTACCGATAGCGCGACTGAATTAACGGATACCCTGCAAAACAATTTAACCACGGAGACAGAAACAACCGTCCCGTCCAAGTGCTCCCTCAGCCTCGTTGGAATAGGGTTGCTTCTGTTTGGGGTGGTCGTTAGTCGGTATAGGCGCCTTGATTTAGAAGTTACTGTATTAAACCATCCAGGCAACATCTACGAGCGGCACAAATAATGCTTCCAGGCATATATTTCAATATCTTGCGTTACAACCAGCGAGTGGCTGACGGTGAATTCACCACAAAAACTAGATATTCCAACTCTGATTGCTCAGGGCCAACTGGATGAGGCAGAAAAATGCTGTCAAACACGCATCAGCAGTGAACAGGTAAGTGCCGAAGACTACTATCATCTCGCCATAATCTCCAGCCACCGACATCAGTTTCCGCTAACTATGGCCCATCTACACAAGGCGGTTGAATTAGCGCCCGACAATTTGATGTATCGGTTTGAATTGAGCAACCTGGTATTTCATCAGGGATCGCCTAAGGGAGCGCTCGCTTTATATCTACAGGCCTTTGCACGTCTGACTCGAACAGCCGATACAAATTTACGCAACATCTTTCTCGAGCTTTTAGAAATCATTTGCACTCGTCCCAACTCGCTTGAGGCCGGATTGGCTCCTCATATTGCAAATTTCGGCGCCTTGTATTCCGCTAATACGAATGAGGGTGAATTGAATTTGATGCTTGGTTTTGTTGCGCAACGACTCATTGGCCTGGATCTGGCAACAATGCCATCTCGCCTGCTCTACCTGGTATTTGAGCTACTCGGTTACTCACAAAAAGGTCGTAAGGAATATCTCGATCCAATCTTTAACACCGTAGCTCTCCCCCTGCTAAAAGCACTTTTGAAGAAGGAGAATTTTCATACCGCGCTTTTTCTCGAATACTTCATTTACATACAGCATGTAAAATCTGTAGAAACCGAACACTGTTTCAAAACCGTGTTCGAACAGTTGGCTCCACTGATGGATGCTGCAGGAAAACGCGTGAGTAGCGATATGCCATTGCCTCAACGGAATGCTGATCAAGAACCACGCATTGCCTTTTTCTTTCATAGCGGATCAATACTCGCGCACACGCAACTGGTGTTGACCACCCTAACGCCCCTCAAGGACATGGCAATCAAGCCATTTATCCCAGAAATCTTTGTCGCAGGAAATTACTGTAAAGATATGGACGAAGCATTTTCCCGTATAGACGTCAAAGTGCACTGGATAGGAAAACAGAACCAATCCGCCTACGACAAACTGCTTATGATAAAAGAAAAACTTCGTGCCGCATCGTTTGATGCACTTGTCTGGGTATCGCTTGGTGTTTACATGCCATTTGCGTTTGCCATGCGTATAGCGCCGGTTCAAATCTGGTGGGCGATGAAATATCACAGCATAAAACTACCATCTATTGACGGCTATATCACCGGCTATAGTATTTCCAAATTCAAGCATATCGATGGTCATATCTGGCGAACATCACGCTACGGTATAAGCGACTGGTACGATTCCGGGCTTGCAGATGAAGCCTCAACCATAGCCAAAAGTTATGGTGAAAATAAAACTATTCTAGGTTCCTTCGGACGCGAAGAAAAACTCGACAGTCCTCCATTCATTGAATCGGTATGCCAGCTTTTGAAAAACAACCCGAATACGGTCTTTCTCTGGACAGGGCGCACTGAACTTCCATCGATCAAACAGCTCCTGACTAAACACGGCGTGGAGAAACAGTCTCATTTTATCGGTTGGGTGAATACCAAAGTCTATGCCCAGGTGATAGACATTTTTGTCGATTCGTTTCCCTTTCCGTGCGGCTACACTGCATTTGAGGCCATGGCAGCAGCAAAACCTGTAGTGTTTTTTGATAGCCGAGAGGCCTATGAAACAGGTATCAACGGCATGATAAAGCCCGTAATCGATGGTGAGATGGGAACACCAGAAGAGCAAGAGGATATCCGCAACATTTTTCAGGGCAGTGACCTCTACCCCCTTGCCAGCAATACGGAACAGTATATTTCACTCACCCAGCGACTGATAGATGACCCTGAATTTCGCAACGCCGTCGGTGAATCCAACAAACGATTTATGGATGCCTATTTATCCGACGCGCCGGGAATGGCTCATGGATACTGGGAACATTTTCTTGAAATTATTGACGAGAAAAGGGAGAAGCAGAATTTTTAAATACCCTTTTCTAAAACCTGAGCTAGCGTATGGTGACGCCCTGGACAAGTATCTAGGGGAGCTGGAAAGGACGCACATCTATACCAACTACGGCCCCTTGAATCAGCGTTTTCAGCAACGCCTACTATCCGAACATTTTCAGGATACGGGTCACTGCGTCACCGTCAACAACGCGACTTCCGGACTGATTGCCGCGATCTCTATGCTGAGGCGCCAGCGGCGCAAGTTCGCTTTAATGCCAAGTTTTACCTTCGCTGCGACTCCTCTGGCCGCGATGTGGGCTGGACTTGAACCGTTCTTTGTCGATGTCAATCCGGACACCTGGAATATGTGTCATCAATCACTGGAAGACGCGATAGCGATACTCGGCGATGATGTTGCCGTCATTGTACCCTACAGTGCAATGGGCAATCCGATTGATGTAGACTACTATGAACAGCACATCGCCAATGGATTGCCTGTTGTTGTCGACGCCGCCTCCAGTTTTGGAACACGCCAAAACGGTAAACAGTTTGGTCACGGATTCACTGGCACCGTCGTCTACAGTTTTCATGCAACGAAGACCTTCGGTATCGGTGAAGGTGGGCTGGTGTATAGCAGTAATGAGGATACCATTGCTCAGATAAAACGCTTTGGCAATTTTGGTTTTAACGATCAGCGGCTCTCCCAGTTTATGGGTATGAATACCAAGCTCTCTGAGTTTCATGCTGCAGTAGGACTTGCAACACTGGATACGTTCGAGCAGACGATACTGAAGAGACGGGAAACTCTGGCACAATATCGAAGTGCTATGGACCATCACCACATGCTTGAACGACAGTGGTGTGTTCCAAAGTCATCGGCCGAATTGTGCTATCAGTTTATCCCCATGTGTGCCCCTCCCGGCGTGGACAATATCGCCATAACACAAAAAATGGCGCAAAATTCGATCGAAATTAAGAACTATTTTTCACCCAGCTGTCACCAACTGCCAACCTTTGAAGAATTCGGCCGAGTGCCCCTGCCCCACACCGAACAGCTTTCCAGACGCGTAATCAGCTTGCCGGTTTGGTCTAACATGCCTCGTCAGGTAGTGGATGAGATTATGGAAACACTCAACAATGCCTAGAAAAATAGTGATATGGGGTTGCGGCGGGCACGGACGGGAAATCAACTATCTATGCGAGTTCATGGGTATAGAGGTGGTCGGCTATCTCGACGAACGCCCTGAGTTTAAGAATCGCATTATTGATGACCGCCCGGTGCTTGGTGATATACGAGATATCGATCATCTTGTCGGCCAGGTAGAAATTCTATGCACTGGCGTAGGGTCGCCCACGCTGAAAAGACACTTTTGTAATAAAACGCTGGCAAGTGGACATTGCATTGCTGACGCTGTGATACATCCAGACGTAAACATTTCCAATCGCAACTCCATCGGAAAAGGATCAGTAATTTGTGCAGGCGTAACTATGACCGTGAACATACACATTGGTGAGCACGTCATCGTTAATCGAAACGCGACACTTGGTCATGACGTGCAAATCGGCGACTATGCTACGGTATCGCCCGGTGTGAATATCAGCGGCAATGTCTCCATTGGCGTAGGGAGTTTTATCGGCACAGGTGCTTCAATACAGGAAAAAATTCGTGTAGGAGATGATTCGGTCGTCGGTGGTGGCGCCTATTTGAGGACTCATGTAGACGACAATTCGCTCTTCGTCGGTGTACCGGCAACATTTCTGCGCAAGGTCATCCCTTAAGTCCACTGTTAATTTTGTATTTTGTCTGAACCGGCCATTCGATATCCTGAACGGTGTGACGCTGTGCGATCAGAATATTACTGGCGTCTATCGGTCCATCAATGAACCGACGCGTCGGCGGCACAGAGATCAATTTTGGATCAACAACAGCATTGATTATCAATTCCTGAAAAACTATGTCAAATCCATTATCGGTATAGAAATCAAAGTAGAATGTTGGGTTCAAATTGTAGAAACCATGATTAAAACAACTGAATGGATTGCAATTCAATATAAAGCCACCTTCACGAACACTTAGCGCTATATTTTTTATCGCCTGGGCGATATTGAAACAGTGCTCAATGGTTCCACCGTCAATAATAATGTCATATTGCTGGTGAAACTTCTGGTCAATTGGATAATTCAAATCAAGAATAATTTCTGCGCCTCTTGCCTGAACAATATCGACGATATCCAGTTGGTACCCGAGTTCCTCCAGAAATGCACGCGTATCCGGGATACCTTCAAGGTGATTGTGCACGTTATGCCAGCGCATAATGGATTCTGATTCTTCATGATAGGGAATCTTTTCTCCTAGATTATTACCAAAAGTTTCACTCAGGAATTCACGGGAAACCAGCATGTCCGGGTAGCCTAGAGAGAGAATCTTCTTGGGTCTGTCCTTGACAGTCGAATCTATCTCACTATTCAACTTGTTAAACAGTTGCAACATAAATCGCGTAAATGCCATTAATCGATTCCTTTATTCGCCTCTTCTGATAGTAGTTAGCTATTGAAAGCAAATACAGAGCCAGCATCAGATGCTGAAAAACGACTGATAATTCCATTTTACTTTGGCGTCTATTATAGTAGATGGAAAGAAATCAACACTGTTCTACCCATTTTTGTGGCAATCTGAAACGCGAGACATGCTATTACTCCTTGACTAAGCGGGCGTTATAGCGAAACAGAAGACTATCTCTACCGAAGAGTATGAATGGTGCACATAGCTTTGTCCCGTGTATTCTACAGCCACTTGAAAGTCCGATTCCTCATATGTTAGAGCCATAGGTTTAAGTTATGTAGTAGAGGTATGAATGAAGTTAAGACGCGGAACCGTTACTTTTTAACTCAGTATCTATGCATTGACACAAACAAATATGCAAGACAACTCACTTTGGTGCAGGAGTTAACATGAAAGCAGCTAAAACAACTATTTCTCTCTTTTCTATTTTTTGATATAAAATGGCATGCTTTCCGCGTTCCAAGGCGGATAATCAATCTTACAACCAATAGAGAATAAACTCATGTCGACTCGCCTACGCAAAGCAATCTATCATCCATTTTCTGGGATTATAAGACGCAAAGTCACGGATCAGCGCAGGCTGGGAAACAAGCTGGTCATGACCCTGTTGGTGAAGGACGAAATAGATATAGTAAAAAGAACTATCGACCATCACTATGCATCCGGCGTAGATTTTATTGTTGCAACTGATAATGAATCTACTGATGGCACCTATGAATTACTTTAGGAATACGAAAAACAAGGACGGCTACATCTTATACTTGAAAAAGACCAGGATTACAGTCAAGCCAAATGGGTAAATCGTATGGGGAGAATTGCTAAGGAACAATATTCTGCGGATCTGATCTTCCATTGTGATGCAGACGAATTCTGGACGGCCAAGTCAGGCAATCTCAAAAACGAGCTATTAAAATATCCTTTGGTCGATTGCCTAAGAATTGATGTTAGAAATGTCCTGTTGGAATTTAACAATTTCGAAGAGCAATTTCCGAAAAATGCGATTTATGTGGTAGAGAACCCTCTAATTCCAAAAGACATTCAGCAGGAGTCACTTGACACCTCTTTTTTTCTTTTTGCTTATCCCACCAAAGTCATATACAAGGTTCCTGAAAAATACAGCGAAGTCACTCAAGGTAATCACAGGCTGGTAAATCGCAAAGAATTTGTGCATCGTGCCTCGCAAGACATTACAATTTACCATTATCCTGTTCGAAACAGAGATCAGTTTCATCAAAAAGTAATAGCCGGCGGATCATCGTTGGAGAGAAACACTAAACTGAGTAAAGACTCCGGTTGGCATTGGCGTCGCTGGTATGAATCGTATAAGAAAGGCAACCTTGATCTAACTTATAAGCAGATGACAATTTCCCCCAGTGACGATCAAATGCTCATTTCAAACGGAATCATTCGAAAAGACAGTACACTTTCCTTGACACTATGTAAGGAAAATGTTTGATCCAAAACGAATCCTGACAAAACCTTCAGCATAAGAACGGCGAACGCTTAATTTATCCGTTATTATTCAATTGCCATGCTGAGATTGTTGCCAAGTCATACTGCCTGTGGTGACTTCTATGGTATTTATGCCAATTTGGACTTTCCCAATTCCTTCAAAGAGAACTAAGCGTATACCTCTCTCCGACATTTTTGTCAGCTATCTCGCCCAATTAGACATCAATTCTAGACACTGTAGTTTTCCAAGAATGAGGACTACAACTCCAGTTCTCTCACCTTACAACGTTTCTATTTACAGATGTAACAGCATTCAATAAAGGCATATCTCCAACACTCATCTAGCCTTCTGAAAAACTTATAAAGGCCAATCCAGCAAAGATGTCGCTCCCGGTAGATTAATGTGGAGCTTACCTCGCCTCCAAGACCCACTTCGCCGACATAAGACTGCCTGCGTTAGACCACCCGCTCAACTGTGGATCAGAGTGGATACGGGCGGTAAAAGCTATTCGAAACTATTATGCGAGAAAACTACGTATTTTGGCTTCATCATTGCAGCAGTGACGATATTTCGACGAAAACATAAGAGGCCGCAACATATGAAATATCGACCGGAGATTGACGGGCTCCGTTCTCTTGCCGTAATTCCTGTAGTCCTGTTTCACGCCGGTCTTGATGTATTTTCCGGAGGCTTTATAGGTGTCGACATCTTTTTCGTTATTAGTGGCTATCTCATCGCCAAAATCATAATTTCTGAGATCGAAAATTCATCGTTCACCTATCTGGGATTTTACGAACGTCGAATCAGACGAATTTTTCCGGCGCTGGCAGTCGTTACCCTAGTTTGCTTACTTGCCACATTTTCATTTGGTCTACCGGAACATGTCATACAAACCTCCAATTCCGGTCTTTTTGCGCTAATAGGCCTGTCAAATTTCTATTTCTGGAGCCAAAGCGGATATTTTTCGCCTGCTTCCGAATATCAAATACTACTTCATACATGGTCTCTCGGAGTCGAGGAACAATTTTATTTACTTCTTCCACCGATTATTTTTCTAATTTACAAGTTTCGTCTACGCCTGATACCGGTAATAGCTGTTGGATTGCCGATTCTGTTTCTCATATCGCTTTGGCTGTCCCAAAACAAGCCCTCTGTCGCTTTCTATTTGCTCCCGGCTCGCGCATGGGAACTGTCAATTGGCGTTGCATTGGCATGCGGCGTAATTCCGAAATCTGGTAGTACAAAATTTAATGAACTCATCGCAATTACCGGACTATTTATGGTAATTTCAAGCGTTTTTCTCATAAATAAACAAATGCAATTTCCCGGGTGGGTGGCGCTATTACCCTGCGTGGGCGCAGCGGCCATAATCTATGCGTCAAACAATACTGGCCTCGCAAGTAGTATTTTGTCACTTCCCCCATTAAGATTTGTTGGACTGATCTCCTATTCGCTTTATCTGTGGCACTGGCCTGTATTTGTGGGGTTGAGGATGTACACAGCAGAACCACATCTCAGTCCATTGATTGCGTCTATTGGAATTACCATTTCTTTCATTCTCGCTGTTTTAACATGGCACTACGTAGAAAAGCCATTTCGTTCAATATCAAGAATGTCCTTCAGACGTGTATTAGTCGGCACCTCAAGCATTGGCGCAGTGTCTATACTCGTTGCTATCATTGGCATTTCCGGCTCAGGACTTCCAAGCCGGCTTTCAGAAAATACTCAACAATTCCTATCAGCGACACAAGATATCGACCCGCTACGAGAACATTGCGAGGGAATACACCCATTATCTCAACATGCCTGTCAATTCGGCGCACCGGAAACGCCTATAGACTTCGTACTTCTAGGAGATAGTCATGCAGGTGCAATTCGGTCAGCGATTGAAAAATGGGCCATATCCTCCGGGCGTGCAGGTACGCTTCTATGGCTACGTGGTTGTCCTATGTTGTTAGGGGCGACGAAGGTTCCGGATTTCCGTTCTGTCGAATGCACTGAATTCAAAAAGGCGGTCTATAAAGCGATCGAGGCAACACCAAGTATTAAAACAGTCTTCATAGCGGGACGATGGGAACAAGCCTATACAGGTATCGCTCCAGAAATTGGCGGCTCATTTCGAACGTATTGGATTGACAACACTCATTCAGAGCACACACCGGATGTGTCGATTAGGGTGTTCGAAAATGCATTGGAAAGAACGTCGCGCACCTTCGAAAAACTGGGGGCTGAGGTCATTTTCGTTGGTGCAGTACCCGAAACAGGTTTTGACGTACCACGAGTTTTGGCCCTTGCCTCTCACAATCAGCATTCTTCCCAAGCTGATATAGTAATACGAGACTCCGAAATTAAATCGACGCTCGATAGCGTATTTCAACGAATAACCGAAACATCAATGAATTCTCACTATATTAGTATCTGGCGAAATTTTTGCGATCCCAATTGCGTTATCACTAGAAATGGTATTCCACTTTATAGCGATGATGATCATCTTACACTTACAGCGGCTAGAGACTTTCTGGGACCAATATTGACCCAGGAAATTGTGCGAAGTGCTCGACGTGTACACTGATGCATTGATTACCTAAATAAATAGTACAAGATCGGCTTTTTACAAAATCTCATCCGCAGCATGCTCTGTCTGTCAATGTCTATACGGAAAACACGAACTCAACTCCCAACAAATCCATCGCTGTCTAGCCGTGTTAAGTTGCGATGGATACTAATAGTCGTAGAGATAATTCTGGGTAGACATTCTAGTCCGAAACAGGTTAGTCCTACTTAAAAAAAACCCGGCGTTAGCCGGGTTTTGATTTACCAGGTTTTGATACACTTGAGATATAGACTCAATTGGAGCCCCTTCCCTATTCTTCTCACATCGCTTTACTGCATCGTCCAGTTCACCGTAGTGCTCTCCACTGACAAATCGGATAAACCAAAGTGAAGGTCAAGCCTGTTTTCTCCTGGCGCTAGCAGTTGATGCATATCAGGACAAACGGCGACGCTATCTTTTTCCTTGTATGGCAGGATGACACAAGCCTGAAGATAATTTGAGACGTCAACGCCGTTCAATTGACCACTAATACTGGTCACAGGCAACAGGCCTTCAACATAAATCGCCGCGTCAAAACGTTGTAGATGATGAATATTTCCATCCGACGGAACAACGCTGATTACGCCTCTTGACACTAACTCAATGGATACAATGTTACTCATGACTGTCCACGACCAGTCCTTACCCGACAAATAAACATTTTTGTCGGTAAAACTATTAAGTAGTATCGGATCTGTGATCATGTAGCTTCCATCGGAAAATAGTTGTTGTCCCTGGTTGACCATGAGGTCTATCGACATAAACCCAATGTCCATAAACGAATTCGTATTCTTAATATTCGTTTCGCTATATATATGAAAATTTGATATGCCATAATTGTTGTCGACAAATGTCATCGCGGTGATTTTATCGGTAATGGCAGACCAATTATTTGCTTTCACCTCAATAGCGCCCTTACCGGCAGGGTGGTCAAACATGGTCATTAAAGGGGGCGTATTCACGTCCTGTACACCGGCTATGTTTGTATCGATGGTATAAAACAGTTCAATAGTGTCGCCAATGGATACATTGTTAGTCACCATCGTCGAGCCACTCTGCCACATATCACTTACCTGCGCGACGACCCTATACACGTATTGTCCTAGCGTCGCTGGCGGTGGTACAGGATCTACACCGGGTATCACTGATGATTGCAGCATATCCAGGCTAAGTTCTATGCTAAACCATTCACCGTTCCTTGAACCCGAAATGAATACACTGCGAATTAAATCAAACTTTTGAATGTCGGGAACTTGTGCCGTAAGCAGCTCACTATCCAACGCCCCACCCACTACACCGTACATATTGACATTTACGCCGTCGATGGTAATGTCACCATTCGTCATAGGAGACCAACTCATGACGTAATAGCTTTCATCGTTGGGAGCCCAGACTTCGTCCTGAATATTGACTTCCAGACCAACGCCATCTAATGCGCTACTGGAAAATTTCATCCCCCCGATATTTACCACCATGCTCTCATCTTCAGAGGCGTGAACATACCGACCTACTCCAATAGTAGGATCGGAGTCTTGAGTGAGCGTGTCGATTTTGTAACTGCCATAGACTTGCTCTCCGAGGGTAATATTGGAAACAACACCGTAGGGATCATAGATATTGACTATCGAACCGCCATACGCCACGTCAACCTTTTCGGCGAAAGCAGATGCAGAAAGTACACTACCTATAATTAAAAAAAAGATGCTTTTTCTGAAAATCATATATGTCAATCCTCATTTTGATACCGCTAAAAATGTATTCCACAAAACCAATCGAGTTAAGAACTTTTACGATGTGTTAAACCGATTGAGCTTGGGCGAGGTAAAATTGCGACAAGTATGCCATCAGAACCAGGCTACTTTTATTGGAAAAGGATGCGCACTTATATCTTGAATTGACTCAGTTCAAGCCATTGAGTATTTTCGTACACCCATCATGCAATTAGCTAAGAAACTATCTCAATTCAAGGATTTTTTCGGGCTTTTTCATCTGCCAGAAACGTCTGAATTTATAACTGACAATCAGTCCAGCCAGAACGGCAAGTATTCTCCGCAAGCCGATAATCCGGCAACAATGACCGGTGACAAATCTCGACAATTCGGATTCTGGTTAAGAATTGTTACAGATTGTTGAATGTTTCCATACCAACTAGTACGTTTGTATTATTACCAATTCCCGGCCGAATTATTTTTATGACGTCTTTGTTTTGTTCACAACGATATCCAGCATTATGTAAACTTTCTGCTCACGCCACATCGTTCCAACGGCTAGAGTAATAGTCGATCGGGGATTCTTGAACAGACTCGTTTCGCATCTGTCCAATTTTCGTTTCACGAAAAATGAAAGTTTTCTCGACCGACTTTGCTAGACAACAGTTTATTGAAAAACTAAAGGTGAGTAGATTATATACGAGAAAGTGATACAATCCCCAGCGAGGAAAAACCGGAAAAGGAATCCCATGAGCCTTATCTTTAGAATGATTTGGTTATTAATCACGGCAAGAAAGAAGCCACGTTTGCCGTATATCAAACCGGAGAACGAGTTAACACTTCGCGTACTCCCCAATGATCTCGATATCAATTTGCACATGAATAATGGTCGCTATCTCACTATCTGCGATCTCTCGCGGGTCGATATGTTTATCCGTTCAGGCCTTGGCAAGACCATGTTCAAACAACACTGGATACCCATCATCACCGAACACACCATGGTCTATAAAAAGGCATTGCGCCCTTTTCAAAAATACACGGTAACCATGGCAGTGACAGGTTGGGATGAACGTAGTTTCGATATGACGCACACCTTTTTAGTCGGCGATAGAGTTATGGCTGAGGGGACGTCCAAAGGCGTCATCTATTCAAAAAAGGAAGGTGTCATTCCGCCGGAACGCGTGATGGAGACGGTAAAACAGTCTCTTTAGTTTAAACTCTGCTACTCAAACGGTGGAACAGCCGCCCTTGTTCAGCACTGAATAGGTCGCTATCTATACGATCACTATATTCCCACGATTGAAATACTCTCGACTATAAGCCCCAATAGTCGCTGTGCAAAACTGCACATACAGCCCCCCCCTCTTCTCGTACGCTATCCCTCAAGAAGACAGTACTCAAAAATAAAGAGGAACCCGTATGTATCAGGCAATTGCGCTCTCCAGCAACTACCAAAACGATGCACTGGCGTCGCACTTTCATACAACTGAGACAACTCCCGACCGCCAAGCCGACCTCACTCGCATGAAGCAAGAAGTCGCCGCCTTCAGGGGTGGAGATACCATGCGCAGCAGCGTCCAACTCGGTCTGACGTCACTAAGCCTTGTGTTTTCGTTCAGCTTAGCCGTCTATTCCGTTGACAACAGCGTAGGCTTGAGTCTGCTGTTTAGCACATTAGCCGCACTGTGCATATTGCGCCTCTTTATGATTCAACATGATTGCGGACATGGCGCATTCTTTCAGTCGAGGCGTGCTAACGATGTCGTTGGACGCATCATAGGCGTAATCACCCTCACCCCATATCAGTGCTGGCGCAGATTCCACGCTATGCACCATGCAGGTACCGGTAATCTGGAAAAGCGCGGTTACGGTGACATCAAAACCTTGACTGTTCGCGAATACCAAGCACTTTCACCGAGAGCGAAACTTCTGTACCGCTTGTTTCGTCACCCGGCGATTTTGTTTGGCGTTCTTCCCTTTGTCTTATTCTTTGTTCGTCAACGTCTAACCTACTACATTCCAAAGAACTGGATCAAGGAGCGAAAAAGCGTCCACTATACCAATGCTGGTATTGCAGTTGTTGCCATCGCAATGTCTTTCATCGTCGGTCTTGAGGCGTTTCTATCAGTCTATGTACCTGCCATGATCATCGCCGCCAGTATTGGCGTATGGCTGTTCTATGTACAACACCAGTTTGAAGACGCCTACTGGGAAAGCCAGACAAAGTGGACTTATAACGAAGCGGCTGTTTACGGCTCGTCCTATTACAAACTTCCACAGTGGGCACAATGGCTATTCGCTCATATTACTGTGCACCATGTACATCATCTCGACTGCACAATACCCAACTATCGATTAAAAGAATGTAACGAACGTGTATCTGGCTTAAAAGACAGTGCACCCGGTATCAGTTTTAGACAGAGCCTGGAGACGATTCGATACAAACTTTGGGATGAGCAGAAAAAACAAATGGTTTCGTTTAACTACTAATTAAAGGGAGATACTCCAATGATTATTTCAGGAGAATTGGCAGAAATTGCGATAGTGGCATCAAAGATTATTGCAGGTTTTGTAATCGGCTATGTTGTCGCATCGTATATTGAGTCTTATATGCATCAGAACGTATCTGACGCGCAAATGAAACGGGTCAAAAAGTGGAAGAAACACCCAAAGCTCTTTTGGTATCTTATCCGAACGCACTACTCGCATCACGTCATACACCATGTCAAGACTTTTAAGAAAGACTACGTTACGCAATTCCGTAACGAAGAAGAAAAACTAGCCTTAGACAAGGAACTCGATACCAAGGGAGCCCACGGTGAAATCATTAAAAAATCGCGCTATGCGGTCAAACTTCACGGAAGCGGCTCACTGGTGTTTGTCGCCCCGCTTTTGCCTGCGATACCGTTGTTTAGTTACACACTTGGCGCATGGAGTTTGTTGGGTGCTGTCGTTGCGCTTTCATTGCCGCCAATATTCAGTAACTACATACACCAATACCTGCATATGCCACACGAAAAGGCGATCAACACTGCACCACCTTTCATCGCCTGGCTGTTGAAGACAGAGTACTTCAAGGCAGTTGCCCGCAATCACTTTATGCATCATCGCTATATGGTGGGCAATTTCAATCTGGTACTTGGCGGAGACATCCTGCGTGGCGTAAACCGCAAGCCTACCGAACAAGACATTCAAAGAATGATAGACATCGGTTTACCTGTTACCGAAAAGCAAATCAACCTGGTTCAACAGGCCGCATAGGGGCAGACAACGATGTACACAGAAACGTTTGATAGCTATAGCGACGCAGTCGATACCACACCACTGCGTCATATCAGAAGTGACAAACAGGCTTTAGAAGTCTATGCAGAGCTAAAACAAGCCTTGCAGAAAACCGATTTCTTTAAACCCGACCCTATGGCCTACGTTTTCCGTGGCGCCTGGGTCACCGGAGGTGCATTAGCCGTCTATTCTCTGTTTCTCAGTCAGGACAACTGGGGGATTAAGCTACTGGCCTGTGTGCTCCTGGGATTCTTGTGTGTGCAGAGTGCCGCTGTCGCTCACGAAGCCGCCCACGGCGCCGTAACCAGAAGTAAAAGCCGGACTCAGAAAATCGGCCTGATGTTTATGAATGTGTTCTTCGGCAGTAGCTTCGCGTTTTGGATGGACAAACACAATCAACATCACAGAAAACCCAATAGCTGTAGCGATCCTGACATAAGAGCCGGATTTTTCAACTTTACGGAAGTGGATGCGAGATACGCAAAAGGCTTGTCACGATTTCTAACCCGCAGGCAACACATACTCATTTGGCCTCTATCAAGTCTAATGGGATTTTCATTCAAGATAGGCAGCATCCGTTACCTGATGAAGTCACCTTCAGGCAATCGACTCGATATCGTCGCGCTAGTGTTACACTATCTTTTGTGGCTAGTACCCGGAGTATTCATGATGGGGCTCGTCGATACATTGATATGCTATTTCCTTATAACCTGGTTCGCTGGCGCCTATCTGGCGTTTATATTCATTACCAATCACATTGGTAACCCAAAATATGAAGATTGTGAAACCGCACTGGGATTTCTTCGCCAGGCGGCAACAGCCAGGAATACCAGCGCAAGCCCAGTTATCACTAGCTTGTGTAATGGCCTAAATAGTCATATTGAGCATCACCTCTTTCCCTATGTTCCCTTCACGCGACTGGCATCCGGACGTGAGATCACTCGTCAAGTCTTGGAAAAATACGGCATACGCTATCACCAGACCAGTGTAATCGGAGCCTTTAAAGAGTGTTATGCATTCAACAAACAAATCGCACAATATGCACGCCAGGAGTCGCTCGCATGCTAACAAAAATAAACAATACGACCTTCCTCGACAGAGGCTATTCATCATTAGGTAGCGTCCTCTATCGCCACAAGCCAAAACTTTTTTCGCGTGGTTGGGGAGACCAAAGCGTATTCGAGTCACTCAATAGTTGGGACGCTTTTAGATCACAAGCCACTCCTATTCATATCGACTGGCAATACACAGGCAAGGCGTACCGCGGATTCTATTGCAGTGAGGGTGACTTCGAGAGTGTGTTCGATCATACGGCTATACCCGATGAATGCAGGCGTGCAAATTTTATGATGCTACTTCCGGAAAAACAATTTCGCGGACCACTTTTTGTACATCTCGCTGCTTCGGGTGATGAGGGTTATAAAAACCGTCTTGACAATATTGCCGTGCCTCTGGCGCAACAGGGTATTGGTTCAATAATATTGGAGAATCCCTTTTTTGGTCGCCGCCGTCCTAAAGATCAATTCAAGGTGCGTTTGCTACACGCGAGTGATCTACTGCTTTTGGGCGCACTCGCGGTACAAGATGTGCGCGCCCTATTGGACTGGTTTCGCCAACGTCACGACGGTCTGCTCGGTGTTACCGGCATTAGCATGGGTGGCCATTTAACCAGTCTGGCCGCCGGTCTTACGCAATATCCGCTGGCTGTTGTACCGTGTCTGGCACCACACTCGGGAACAGCAGTCTTTGTCGACGGACTGACTGCGGACCACATCGATTGGTCGCTATTGGCG
Organism: Gammaproteobacteria bacterium; assembly: GCA_029881255.1. Lineage (NCBI taxonomy): Bacteria > Pseudomonadati > Pseudomonadota > Gammaproteobacteria > Gammaproteobacteria bacterium. The sequence goes on from JAOUMY010000002.1 coordinate 47,760, forward strand.
AAAGAAACCGGCAGTGTTGAATCGGCCAAACAACGTATGCGAGATGCCCTTACCTTCACTTCGGTAAGCGAGATGGCGACGGCGATGAATGCCCATACCCTTGCGGGCGTATGTGCACGTAACGACGGTTTCGTACCTCTACATTCCAGTCTCGACTGGCAAAAACACCACCCGAATGGCACGTTTACGTGGCTCAACGGCGGACACGTCAGCAATATACTCTTTCGTAAACGCGTCTTTGTGGAGCAAATCGTCACCGCTGCACAGGCGAATAGTCTGGAAGAAAAAACAGATGCTATGGCAGCCTATCAAGCAAACGTAAAAGTTTGGTGATATTCATAAGCGTCGTTTGCAGAATGTGATTGCACTTCGTATCGCTTTTTCCAGCATTCCTTCAGAACGCTTGCGATTGTGAAATTATGCACTGAAGGTTTACACAAACTGCCCCACTATTGGCCTAACTGTTTGCACAATAAATTTTGAGGCTAATCTGTATGAAATCCGAAATATCAATTCAGTCCTATATGCGTGACTTGAACGAGTTTCTTGCGTTTTCACAGGGCGAGTTTTTGTCATTGAAGAATTCCGGAAAGATAGAAGTTACACCACGATGTGTTTCCTGTCTTAGCTCTGCTTTCTTTTCTGATATCCGCAATGGCGTGTGTAACAAATGTAGCGATTCTGAACACAAAAAAGCAAACGTGACAAGCGTGCAACGCGAGTCTGAGTTACTGGCGCTAGACGATCTGCTGCGTTCTGCCATCGGACGTGGACACCATCATTACGACGCCCTGGTAATGTTTAGCGGTGGAAAAGACAGCACTTACCTGCTCCATAAATTGAGAAGTGACTACCCCGGCTTAAGGCTACTCGCCGTAACCATCGACAGTGGCTTTGCCAGCCCGATAGCTATTGAAAATTCGAGACAAGTGGTTGCTCGTATGGACGGTGTAGACTCCATGATCTTTCGCGCCAAAAAGAGTCTTTTTTACAGCGCATTCCGTCACGCTCTAACGCACTTAAAGCCACAGACCTGCTATCTCACCATAGATCTTCTCGACGGCGAACTGACTTTCGACATCGGTCGTAATCTGGCGGCATCTATGCGGATTCCCCTGTTCATCGCTGGAACATCATCGGCACAGATACGTCTATTGCACAACCTGAATCATTTCGAACGTCCTCGAGAGATCATGCTGTCAAAAAGAACTCACACAACTGGCGGCTATGACATAGAAGAACTCAGTCAAGCAGGGGATCTACACTACTGGTGGGACGGAACCCAGTGGCCGGAGCACCAGGTACCAAGAAACATCTTGCCATATCATGCCTGGGACTATGACGAGAGTTTCGTCAAAGAAGAGGTCATACGTCTTGGCTATCTCGAGCCCGGCTATGACAATCCACTGGCGACAAACAATATTCTTATTCCCTTGATGGTTAACCTTGACTACGCCCGCTATGGCTATTGCGGATTTGAACCAGAATTTTCCCTTTTAGTAAGAGAAGGAAAGGCGTCACGAGATTGGTGGTGCAATGTATTCGACGCCGCAGCCTATCTCTCTGAATCTGGGCGACTGTTTCGCGATGCAACCGCATACGCCCTGAGCAAGTTAGACCTTAGTGCTGAACAGGTAGGTCTACGATATGAATAAGGCTAGCAACTCCACTATTCTCGACGTCTGCCCGCTGGTTCGATCCGACCAACTTGATCTGCTGACAGAAATAGGCCTTGATGCCTTTGGAGAGCAAGGTCCGCGGAGATATGGCCTGTCGCGAAAGGACTACTATCAGCGGCTTTTCGGTTTAAATAACAGGATTTTTCGCTTCATTTTGCGCCGCGCGAACGAACCGGTTGTCAAAGAAAATATCGCGGGATTAATCAGTGTTATTCCAACTCGTAAGCCCGTGTATAATGCGTTTCGATATGGTCAGATTAGTCAGTTTGAATTTGACGAGCATCATATCCATTCTGAATTTTGTGCCACGACAATGGATTTGTATCTGCAGACCTTGTATCTTGGAGATGAACGTTTTTCCATGGTACGTCGTATGTTTTTGGCGCTGATGGAATCGATTTCTGAGGCACTATGGCTAAATGAAGGTGCGGGTTCGCAACGCGATATCACGTTATTCGGCGAAGGGGTAAGCCAGGAAGGAAGACGGCTGATGCAATCCTTCAATATGGAAATTGCCGGAACCTCCCGAGAACAGAACCCCGTATTTGCAATACAACATTCAAAAGACCATCCGCTTCAGATTACGACACCACACAGTAAGATTAACGCCAGTTTTCAAAAAGTCATAGGAAGAATAGCTGCGTGAGTTTCGAACAACAAAGAATCTGGATTACAGGCGCTTCGTCTGGCATAGGCGAAGCGTTGGCACGACAACTCGCCGCACAAGGCGCTTCGCTCATACTGTCTGCCAGACGAGATCAAGAGCTCACACGAGTCAAAAATGAATGCCGGAATCCCGAGCGGCATATCGCTGTTTCATTAGACATGAAGCAACCGGACCAAATTGTAGCGCGTGTCGAGGAGATCGAAAGTGAGTTTGGACCTATCGACGTGTTAATCAATTGTGCAGGAGTCAGTCAACGTTCGACCAGTGAGGAAACAACCGCCGAAGTGGAAAGAGAGATAATGGAAATCAACTACTTCGGCACGATTAACATCACAAAAGCCGTACTCAAATTCATGCGCAAACGTGGACATGGCCAAGTTGTCACGGTAAGTAGTGTAAGTGGGAAGATTGGCAGTCCGGGTAGGACCAGCTATTGCGCATCAAAACACGCCATACTTGGGTATATGGATGCACTAAGGGCCGAAGTCAAAAAACACGGAATAGACATTGCGGTCATCATGCCTGGCTATGTACAAAGTAATCTTGCGATCAACGCGCGTCTAGGAGATGGTAGTCAATTCGGAGCTACAGACCGTCTTATCGCAAATGGCATGAACGTAGAACAATTCGCCACACGTATGATCAAGGCCATCAAACAAAAAAGAAAAGAAACCGTCATCGCCAAAGGAATCTCCCTGGCGGGATATTATCTTCATCGCCTGTCACCTAACCTGTATCACAAATTACTGCCTAATTTCACGGGTTGAATCAGGCGAACGTTTATTCGCAATCGTTCCCGACATGTCCATGCGCTACTCGCCTCGGGCATAACAGCATCAAGCGCTGAGAATCAGAAGATCACTTGCGCATGTTGAATTTTTGTATTACCCCGCTTGTCGAGCGATGACAACCTGCAAGGCATCCTGAAGGGCGGATAAGCGCGTATGCTTTAATCTCTCCTCGTTGATTTTTTCCAATACCTGCTGACGCATCAACATGTCACACACCTTCTTTTTACAACCGGCCAAAAACGCCTCACGGCCGCGCTCACGCGCACCATTGAGCATATCGTCAACGGCGCGTACAGAGGTGTAATCAATTTGTGGCACGTCGCTGAGATCGAGTACCAACACGTCGAACTGATCTATCGCGGCAAGTCGTCGCACCATATCCTTGGCGGCACCAAAACTCATCGGCCCTGCTACGCGAAAAAGCAAAATACGACCCTTGGCTTGTTTCAGAATGGCTTTTTCTTCAGCAAGCAAAGGTGACTCCTCGCCGGGATCGGTAATCGCCATAATTGACTCGAGTTGCAGGTCAACCATGGATTTCATAAAAATAAAGGCAGCCATAATCATTCCGACAGCCACCGCCGTGATCAAATCCACAAAAACCGTCATCAGGAAAACGCTCAACATCACCGTTACACCGCTGAGGGGGATATGCCGAATGCGTTTGAGATAATCCCAATCGATGATGTCGTAGCCCACTTTAACCAGAATGCCTGCCAATATGGCATGTGGTATATAACTGGCAACAACGCCAGCCCCAAGCACCACCGTCAATAACACTACCGCATGCAATGCGCCTGACAAAGGTGTACGCCCACCAGCGCGTACATTGACAACAGTACGCATGGTCGCTCCCGCACCGGGTAAACCACCAAACAAACCAGCCATAAAATTTCCGATTCCCTGCCCTAGTAATTCGCGATCAGAGTCGTGATAATTTCTCGTGATGTTATCGGCTACCAAAGAAGTTAACAGTGAATCGATACTGCCAAGGGCTGCGAGCATTAACGCGGACTTGATCATATCTGGCAACAGCGCCAGTTCTATCGTGGGCAATGTCGGCATCGGAAAACCCATCGGAATTTCACCCAGCACCGCTGCGCCACCCAAACGAAAAACGGTAACGCCATCTTCCACACTGCTGACAATCTGCGTACCCGCCCACAACACCAGCGCTATCGTTCCGCCAATCAGTGCAATCAGGGGCGCGGGCAAGATGCGATTTACGCGTTGAGGCAAAAGATAAACAATCAGCAAAGCCAGTGCAGCAAGTATCACGTCTGCCATGATCGGATGCGCCAGATTTTTTGGCAAGGCCATCGCCGATGCGAGTGGGCCAGGTTGCGAGGCGTGCCCCAACAAGGGCCCGAGCTGCAACAGAATGATAATGACGCCAATACCACTCATGAATCCTGATATCACCGAGTGCGGCATCAGATTGATGTATTTCCCGAGTTTCAGAAAACTAAATACAATCTGAAACAATCCTCCTAGCAACACGACACTAAAAGCCAGTGCAGCACCGTGTGCCGGATCGTCGGGAAACATAGCAGTATAGTGAGTAAAGATCGCCGCCATAACAACCGTCATTGGACCCGTCGGCCCGGACACCTGCGCCGGTGTGCCACCGAAAAGTGCGGCGAATATACCGACAAAAACGGCGCCATAGATACCGGCGATCGGACCGGCGCCGGAAGAAACGCCCATGGCAAGAGCCAAGGGCAAGGCGACGACCGCCGCGGTCAAACCACCGTATATGTCTCCACGTATATTATTAAAATGCAATCCGCGAAATATCGTCATATTCAAGAATTATCCTGCCACAATGGCGTCATAAAGACGCAAGCTACGACTACACAATAACGCGTCAGTGGACACAAAAAATTGGCTACGGGAAGCGAGTCGATAAAACGATTTATACCAAACCTTGCGAGCCGCGCACCACTATATCGACCACAAAGCAATGTTCACCTTAGCATTTCCCATGGTGTTCAAACATACCCGACAACCAAATAGCCAACGCTATCGTTTCACTACGACTTCGGTCGATTGCGCAATGGTAATCGCTTTAAAAACCGCTGAACCACCTATATTACAGTCCATTTCCCTTGGTACAAATCGACTCAATTTAAATTTTTTTGGCTCGATATATAATAGCTGGAATACGTTTAAACCGGATGCAATACGTGCCAAAAACCCCACAAAATATTGTACTAATCGGCGCTGGAATCATGAGCGCAACACTGGCCCTGGTGTTAAGAAGGCTTTTACCCGATGCCCGTATCAGTATATTCGAACGCCTGACCGAGGTGGCCGCCGAGAGTAGCGATGCGCAAAATAACGCAGGCACCGGCCATTCCGCATTTTGCGAACTAAACTATACCCCTTACGAAAACGGCAAAATCGATATTAGCAAGGCGCTGCAAATCGCAGAAAGCTTTGAGATTTCAAAGCAGTTTTGGGCGTATCTCGTTGAGCAAGAATTTATTAAAAACCTGCCCGCCTTCATCAACCGTACCCCACATATGAGTTTTGTGGTTGAGGATGGAAACGTTGCGTTTTTGTCTGCTCGCCACCAGGCAATGAGCCAATACGCCATTTTTCGCGATATGCAATTTAGCGACGACAAAGCAAAGATTGCCGAATGGATTCCCCTGATGATGGAGGGGCGCTCCGCTTCTCAACGGGTTGCTGCAACGAAAATGGATATCGGCACGGACGTTAACTTTGGCCTTTTGACCGAAGAAATCATTGCCTGTCTGGACAAGTTAGAGGGTTACGAACTCAACCTTGGTCATGAAGTTAGTGGCTTTGCCAAGAAGAAGGATTCCTGGATTGTTAAAGTCAAAAACACCAAGACTCACAAGACGCGGGAGATTGAGGCCGATTTCGTTTTTATTGGCGCCGGCGGCGGCACATTGCCATTGTTGGAAAAAACAGACATCAAAGAAGCGGTCGGATACGGCGGCTTTCCGATAAGTGGCCAGTTTTTGCGCTGCGATAATCCTGATGTTGTAAAACGACATCAGGCTAAGGTGTATGGAAAAGCGGCCGTGGGTGCCCCTCCGATGTCTGTGCCCCATCTGGACACCCGTGTTTTTGAAGATGGTAAAGCGCTATATTTTGGACCCTATGCCGGCTTCTCTACCAAGTTTTTAAAAAACGGATCTTATTTCGATCTGCCTCTATCGCTAGAGGCCCACAACATTTGGCCCGTAATATCTGCCGGTATTAACAACCTCGATCTGGCCAAATATCTTGTCAATCAGGTCACCCAGACCGACGAGGAACGTTTTGAAGCGCTGCTCGATTTTTATCCTAATGCGAATTCAGATGATTGGAAATTGACCATCGCGGGCCAACGAGTACAGATAATTAAGAAGGACAAAAGCGGCGGAGGTGTGTTGAAGTTTGGCACCGAAATCATTTGTTCAGGGGATCAATCCGTCGTAGCCTTACTAGGGGCATCACCCGGTGCGTCAACCTCGGTTTCCATTGTCCTTGAAATATTGGAACGCGCATTTCCTGATCAGTATCGCTCAGACGAGTGGCAGATCATAATAAAAACCGTGATTCCTTCACACGGCGAATCGTTAATCGACAACGAATCTTTATGCATGAAAACGCGTGATTGGACATCGGAAATATTGGGATTGAAATAGGCGTCTACGCCAGTGGTGATTCGATGCCATCATCTATCGTGTTTTTTCTGAGAAACATCCCGGCCTACGTCCACCAAGGTTTTTAACGATTCAAACAATACGATATAGGAACGAACGACACTTTGTTGTAGCTCAGTCAAGCTGGCATCTCTCTTGTGGGGATAGATCTGTGCCGCTATCTGGTGGAAGATTTCATCGTAGTCTATGGTATTTCGTTCTCGCAGTTGCGCCTGGTAGACGGCTTCTACGGTTTCTCTTTCGATGTGCACAAGTGTTGGAACCTGCTTTAGTCCGGGCAGATTTTCTGCACGTTTTCGTATCCGTCGTACCATTGTTGAGAGCTTTCCAGGATAGCGAAGACAGAAAGACAGCAGGTTGAAATAGGTAACGGGTAAATCGCTTATCACTTCCGGAAAACCTATTGCTGGCCAGTAACACACCGATGTCGTATTTGATGCCGATCTCGCTATAAAATCGTGAGAATTTTTCTCCATCATTTGTGGCGCATCGGGAAAGCCAACGTAGACAATGTGCTGTAGTGGTGATAGCCCAAGTCGATTATATATACGTTCGAGAAACGCGGCGACTTTACGCGATGATGCAAAGTCTTCGTTGAGTTCAAGGATCCACATGCGATCCCTGCACCAGGTCTTCAGTTGTGTCTTCTCAGCAGGCATCAGTGCTTCGCCAAAATCCAGAATTCGGCTTTGCTTAAATCCTTCCATTTCCTTCCTAATAAACGACTTCAAGGCGGCAGTCGTCGCGATGGACGCTTGCGCCAATCTGTCATTGTTCGCACCAACAAAAGAGACATTGCTAGCCTGTGCGACGATGATGACCTGTTCCACGTTGGAACGAAATCGTTCCGCGTCACGTTCTATTTGTCGTATAGCATCGTCAGATAGCTTGAGTATAAAACTTCCATATAAATCGAGATAGGCCTCCTCCATTACCGGAAACATTTCGGAGTGTAAGCTAAGGTCATCGTAAGGATTTCTGAAGGCGATAGCCAATTGTGTAGGGGTATCCTGCCTAACAATTTCTGCGTCTTTCTTTGTAACGATAGATGTTAGCAGACTCAGGACTTCCGGATAGAGAAACATCAAATTTGTTTGCCCTGTATTCCAAATCGGCAGAAAGAGATTGCGTTCAAACAGTTCATCCTCATCCTCGCGACTACGAATGTCTTTCGCGGTAGATGACAACACGCCGCGCAACAATATTGCCGCCCTTTGTTCGGTGTTTGACATCAGCTTGATTTTGTCCAGGCGATTTATCAATGTCGTGATGCGCGCAAGATAGGCGCCTCTAAAGCTTGTCGTAGAGGGCGGCAGCTCACCGTTTTCATCATACACCCACTCCGGATGCACGACTCTGCGATACTCGTCTCGCAAATAATCTTTTATCTCCTTTACAATCTGATCACGCCGGAGTTCCGCATGTACCTCGATAAGCATATCGATCCGTTTTGCCGCGCGACGCGCGATTCTGATGAAATTCGCGTCACGGTGATAAATATGATATTTATTGTCCAACAACACATTGTGTACGCTAAGACTTGGGTTGTGACCCTTAAATCGCAACTCGTGATATGCATCGATCAAGGCCCTGATATAGGCATCTGATTCAGGCAAGCGCGCCAGCAAATATATCAGGTGTTTCAGGTGCAAGGAGATGACTTCTGAATAATTCTTGCCAATGTGATGAGACGTAAATTCACGCCCGCCATCACCCTCAGTATCGTTTTCTTTTCCCTCACCTCGATTGCAGATAACCGCCAACTGTTGTAAAAGAGAATAGAATGCGTCTGCCTGCGCAGCTTGCGACAAAGATTGATCAAGATAAACCGTCAGCTCTGTCTCTTTGAGGTGTTGAAGATTCTGATCGGCAGGGTGCAATAGGCTATAGAACTCAATTGCTGCCCGATATGCCGACATCACAATCTTTCGAGCAGTCCACAACAACTTGGAGAAGCGCAGATACTCCTGTTCGTCAATAAATTTGCAAGCGGTAACGGATGAAAAAGCTGCCTTAGAGGACTGATGCAGAGACGTTGCCGTTTCTAAATAGGTATCCCATGCCTTTATCGTTCCGCTCGGATAGGCAATCCGTTCGAATAACCATGAAGTCCACGGCTCCCCACTGTCCAAACAATGACGAATTTTGTCAATAAAGATTTGGTGCAAGGGAAACTCATTCCATTGCGGCTCGGGTACGACATGCATCGGAATCGAAATCTTATCCTCTGCCTCATCTGGCAATGTTGTTTCAATAATGAGATCGACGGCGTCTTTGTCTATGAAAGTGGGCGCGTGTATTTGAAAGCCGGACAGTTTCAGTTTTTGCTTGCTCATCAGCAATACAATATTTTCCGCAGCATCAATTCCCTCCTCAAGTTTGTTATTGAGCGTTTTCCTGTCTTTATCTTGCAGCTGTTGCCAGAGCACTCGTATATCGATTTTGAGTCCGCAAAACGGTAACAGCATCGGGCGAGGAGATGGAATTTGAGAACTAATCGTCTCACTGGCAATAGGCGTGACATCGACGGCTATTGAAGAATCTGAAACCGCCTCAGGACACTTGGCGAGTCGTAGTAGCTGACAATATGTCTGTATTGCCTTCTCGCCGGAGAGGACCGTAGTTGGCAGATACTTTTCTTTTGTCGCAGAAAAAGTGGTAACAAGAAGGCCGTCGCGTCTTTTTCTGTCAACCCAGGGATTATCGCTAAAGGCGATATACTCAATATAGACGTGTGGTTTAAGACCTGCCGCGAGATAAAGTGTTTCGAGATAGTGTGAAAACGATAATGTATGAGGCGACACAGATTCCAGGCAGACATACCAGCGGATCTGCATCAGTTCTACGTTCTGCACAATCTGATTGGCTAGACACAGATTGTGCGTGCGCAACACAAGTACCTGTTCGCCGCCAACGAAACCGACGTGTGGATCGACTATCCCCATATGAACGAACAGTTTCGCTTTACTCTCAACTTCCGCTAACAGACTACCGGCGAAACCGTTTTGCTCTTTATCGTTTTGATTTTTTGAAAACACTGGACTACTACATTAAAATTAAAAACACCACAAAACCGGTTGAGTAAATACCACTCCGCATAACTGCCGCCTATCAAGGAAAGACCAATACAAGATACTACTCTGTCCTGATACGTTCACTAATTTACCCGAATCGAATCGCCACCCAGTCACCTACATAGTGGGTGGCAAAAATGACGGCAACAGCGATAGTCAAATGTTCACCGACGACGGAAAGAGAGCTTTCTCCACTTTTTCTGGACAAATAGTAACTCAACGCGGCTATGACGGTTAGGCCCCAGGCGACGCTAACCGTGATGGCTTTGTTAAGGTCCAGGAGCAGTATCGGGACAAGAAAGGATAGAGACATGCCCATTTTGGTTAGAAATGTCACGAGTGTAGCGATCCATACTTCGTTCTTACTTGCCGATACTTCACTTTCTTTCGAAATATGTATCCCCAGGGCATCTGACATGGAATCCGCTATCGCGATAGTCAAGATACCTCCGACCACCGCCTGCATAGAATTCGTTCCCGCATGTAGCCCGACGATTAGCCCCAGCGTAGTAATCACGCCAGATGTCAGCCCAAAATTTAGACCGGTACTAATGGCTGCTCTATTCATGGCTCTCCCAATACATAAGCCTTCGAAATACTATCATGGGGTGTTCAGAAAATGACGAATCGCAATAATTTATTCAATGCAAATATCCACCTTTTCGGAAGAGAACAATGTGTTGACGAGGCGAAAGGTGGAGGTGGAATTTGAATTTACAACTAATTCAACTTGTTATGTCATGCAACGCCCGAATGAGACGCCCAGCCGGATTTTCTCGGGTCACTATCGCGATATGAGCGTTGATATAAAACTGGCCGGCCTCAAGTTGCTCTAACTCCTCGGCGGTTAAAACTTCGTTGCTGGGGATCACCCACTCGTTAGTTCCACTACCCGCGGCCAGGGTAACCACCGGCGCCCCCGTCTTCCCCTGGACTCCCACAAGAATCCATCCAGACAGCTTATTGTGCCTATCTATACAATATAAAACCAGAGTTTATCTGACGAGACGAATCAGCAAATTGGCGTCCTTTACACTACTTCATTCGCACAAGTAGGCAATACGCTGAAAACAGGGCTCTCAACACTAAATCCAGACGATCAAAAACAGTATTGGGAGCGTCTATTCTCAGAGATGGAATCAGGCAAAATACAACTGCCCGAAGATCAGGAAAGCAGTAGGCGTTCGCTTCCGGATAGCGAAATTACAGGTGATAGTTGAGCGTAATTTGCCACAGCAGGTGCGCTCAAATTCGCTGCCACCATGCTCAGAATAAAATCCAAAACAATGTCGTTTTCAAAAAATCAAAGATGCATGGTGCAAATGATAGCGTGCAGAACCAGAGAACGGCTTAAACCTTAAGCTCAACAAAGACTGTTACTTCTTCGCGATCGTGATAAAGCTGTTTACACAGCATGCGAAAGGCCACACCGTTTTCGTGTAAGGCATGCTCGATGGTGTCGAGACACAAACGCAACTCCTGATAGCGTTTTTTCATCGGAAGTTTCAGATTGAACACCGTCGCGTGACACCATCTGTTCGTCAACCATTTTGCCACCATGGTCGCTACTTTAATGGGTTGTTCAACGATATCGCATACCATCCAATCGACGGTTTTATCTGGCCGATAACGGAATCCATCTTCGCGTAGGTGGGTTATTAGTCCTGTATCCAATAATTTCTGGTCCATATTGCCATTATCAACAGCGATAATATGCATATTGTATCTGGCAAGTTGCCATGTCCAACCACCCGGTGCTGCGCCAAGATCGATCGCGCTCATGCCTGAGCGCAATTTTTGGTTACGCTCTCTTTCGTCCATGAAGGTTAAAAACGCTTCGTCGAGTTTTAGCGTCGCACGACTCGGCGCGCTTTTCGGTAAACGTAGGCGCGGAATTCCCATCGCCCAGGGGGAACTATTACTAAGCGGGCTATAGCCAATAGCTGCCGCAGCAGTACTCAAAAAGCAAATATGTATGCGCAAGCCATCGCATGCTTGTTGTTGGCGCAGAAAGCCACCTTGTATGAGCGCGCTATTAAACGGTTTTTCAATACTGTTACACAGTGCGGATAAAGCTTTGCCATCGTTGGTGTCGAGATGTTCATATGACACACGACATGCCTGCTCCGGTATTTCTGCCAGTGATTCAAGCAGTGGCGAAATACGATCATTCAGGGGTAAATCGTTGCGCAAATCCAAGGCTACAAACCATTGCCGCGCAAAAGTCAACGCGCGAAAATCAAGTTTCTCGACAAGTTCTTTAGAATGCGGCGCCTCGTAGGGATGAAAGGTGACGTAGCCCGCCTGTTGTTTGGCTTTGCAGTAACCGGCCACGCCGACCTGTACGGCGAGATCCTGTATCTCCGCCGCACATTCATTTTCAAACCCGCTGCGGCAATATAAAAATAGGAATTGCATGGCTACTACCTTTTTATCACCGTTGAATTTGGCTAAACAAGATCTGTTTGAAAGCGCGCATATTGCCATTTCACCCCTAAAGTTTCCACTTTAACTTGAGGCATTGGTGGTTCGCCTCTTTTTCTGTCTCAACCGCGACATTGGGAGCATGCACGCCCGATGAAACAATACGGATAATCGCAGCTAACAGATGCTAACGATCGCAATTGCGTGACTCGGCAGCATTTCTATGTTCTGAAGCGGACCGATCGATATTTTTGTGTTGGCGAGTCAAAACACCATAGTAATCAGCTTCTTCACACCCTTCAAAGGGGCAATGTTTCGCTGATGCTTACCCTCGACCGGCAACATTCATATACCGCAGGTCTCAGTACTTGAAACTGACGAAGAAAACCGTATTTTCGTTTATACTTTGCATTCATTCATTCACTTTTTCTTTCTGAAAGGTTCTTACCATGCGCTTCGTCTGGGGTATTCTGCTAAAGGGTTTGGCGACTATTTTACCTATCACCTTGACCCTGTATCTGATCTACTGGATCAGCACATCAATGGAGACCTTGCTGCATTCGGTGATCACTAACGTGATCCCAAACCACACCTACATCCCCGGTATGGGCGTGGCAACCGGGCTGGTACTATTGTTTTTGATCGGATTGGTGGTCAATGCCTGGTTTGTCAGACATACCATAGACTGGAGTGATCGTCTTCTCGCGCGCATTCCCTTAGTGAAATCCATACACAGCGCGATCAAGGACTTCACCCACTTCTTTTCGTCGTCGGATCAGCGCAGCAAACAACAAAAAGTGGTGCTGGTTACGATTAACAATATTCACCTATTGGGTTTTATGACGAGAGACCAAGTCGATTTTGTGCCTGATTCTACAGAGGAAATTGTTGCCGTGTATCTTCCCATGAGTTACCAGATTGGTGGCTACACGATTTACCTGCCGCGTTCCCAGGTAAAGCCTGTCGACATGACGACAGAAGACGCCATGCGTGAAGTGCTGACGGCTGGATTGTCCAAAGGCAGTTCCAGAAATAAATCCTCACGTACTCCCTCTACAAACACGCCCGAAAAGTCCCACTCCTAAACGGAGTTACTCTTCGTTCATCCGCTTGCGCAGCTGTACGGCTTCTCCCTTCTTGCGCAGGCGGATATTCAGCATCTCGACACCTACCGAGAAGGCCATGGCAAAGTAGATATAACCCTTCGGTATGTGCAAATCGAGACTTTCGGCCACCAGTGCCACGCCAATCATGATCAGGAAACTCAGGGCCAGCATCTTTACCGTTGGATGCGCATCGACAAACTGGCTGATGGGGCCCGAAGCCCACATCATAATCAGAACGGCAATCACGATGGCCGCAACCATAATACTGACCTGGTCTACCAATCCAACGGCTGTAATCACCGAGTCCAGGGAAAAAACGATATCGATAATGGCGATCTGGATAACGATGCTTAGAAATGAAGCCGGCTTGTTGGATACGGACTTCGCTTCCTCTGCACCTTCCAGGCTGTTGTGAATCTCAACCGTACTCTTATAGATCAGGAATAGCCCGCCTAGCAGTAGCACCAGATCCCGGCCTGAGATTTCTTCGCCAAACACCTCAAACCACGGTGCGGTCAGTCGCGCCAGCCATGCCAGCGAAAGCAATAATAGAATACGGGTGCCCATTGCCAGCCCAAGACCGATCACTCTTCCCTTGGCCTGTTGTTCCGGTGGCAGCCGCCCAACCAGGATGGCAAGAAAGATTATGTTATCGATACCGAGAACAATCTCCAGTACGGTCAGGGTCAAAAAGGCAAACCATAGCTGTGGATCCAGAAGGAAATCCATAGACACCTCGTGAAAAGGGAAAGACGGCGAGTGGGCGCTATTCTTACGTCGCTTCGTCTGCAGGTCAAGATGGTAAAAAGAATTATTTTACCTGAACTATCTGCTGTGATTCCAAATAGAAAAACCGTCTGAAAGACGGGCGGCTTCCTGAACCGAACAAAGATTACTGCACCCGGTAAAGCTCTCCAACACGCTCATTGCTGCACCGGCCAGGGGTAGCGACGCATTTTTCGATCAGGCAGGCTTGTCTGCGTTCGGTTTGCATCATCTATTCCGAGCCGAGTTCTACCACCATATTCAAAACTGTGAGGTACTTCACTTCCCTAACAAAGCCAAAAACAATATGGTTGGATCTCAACGGAGGGGGTAGAAATGAAAAAACGTATCACTTTTCTTGATGTTCACGAGGCAATACAGCATCTTTTCCAGAAACAAATTCAGTTTAGTCAGGATTTCATTTATGTCCGCGGCGCCAATAAGCACACTGCCGTGGAAGAAAAAGTCAACGCGTTTCTATCCTATTTACCAGTGGCACACATTCAGGATCCTTCTGACGACGTACCAAGACGTGTACCGGTACATGCGCTAAACAATGGTTACAAGGTCATACAGGAAGGGCATCACGCCGCTGTCGCATTTGCGCTTATGGACAAAAAAGGAATTTATCCCCACGGCATTCCCGTAGATTACAACAATTTCGGTCAAAACAAAGTAAGACACATTTTTATCGAAGAGGATGGCCGCTGGCATATCACCGCACTAGATGGCAAGCAATGGAAACTCTTCGACAAGGAAATTGATAAGCCGCTGCGCTTTGGACGAACAGGTTTACCTTTTGAGGAGTATCGCAAAAGCGTTTCTGCCAATACCGACCTGGGACGGTTTCTTGCCTCATGCCAGGTGAAGGAGACTCACTGATGTCCCAGGTTTTGCTACAAGACCAAACTCAACCATGGCGCGGGAGAATACTGCTTTGTCACATCTGGAATTATTGGGATATGTGAATCCGATATTCCCCTATTGCTTTTGAACGGACTTTATCTCCGTCCTTGTAGGTAGAAAGAAATTTAACGGCTAGCGCTCCTCTAGTTGTATTCAGTATGTCGCAAAAGAAGGGATAGGTATTGATGATATGAACGCCAGGCAACACATCTTTATCGATAGTACTAATGGTTAAACTTTCCATCGCTGTTGAACGACCATCCGTATTCAGCCCTTCAATCAGAATTCTATTGGCACCGAGTTGATTTCGACGAGAGAGATAGCGCTCATCGCTATCGCTCAGTTGCGGCTGAAAGAAAAACAATTGTGAAACTTGTTCGCCCAGAAAATTGGAAAAGCCTTCGCCAGGCGGAAAATCAAAAGCGACGCCCTGGCCAAGATAAATCCCCAAACTACACTCGGCTGGGTTTGATGAATTTTCTGAACGTATCAAAATGCCTATCTCACCTTGCCATTTTCCTACGGCATTAGCGCCACTCAAATTGAATCGCTGGGCAAAGTCCCTGGAATAATAGAACTGGTGCGCGGCCCCCATCGAAGCTGGCGAGACGCCTGCGAGCACCAGATTGACATTCGCCAGCAACAGCAATACAGGCATCAATAGATTTACAAAATACTTTCTCATCAGAGCAACCGCTTTTTATTGAAAATTGGCAAAATTCAGTTCCTGAGCATAGCGCGGGTTTCCTCTCAGTGCGCCAACGACATTATCCATGGAATGTTGACATAGCACAAAGTCGCCAGCTCTTACCAGATTGCGGACGGTGGCATAACCTGGCACCACGGCGCCGACCAGGGCCTCTGTTGTACTCCTGGTGGGAGCGCTGCAACTGAGCGAGATATTGTGAACGATCCCCAAGCGTGGACCGGTTCCCACGCTGACTAAATCATATGAAGCCCTGATATGAAGAATATGATTTTGTGGCGATAAGACCGCTTTACCAACGGCGAGCACCGAAGCGATATTCCCTGGCACCCACGCCGGGAACGTCGTTCGCGCCATGCCGGGCGCGTTGAATGTCACGCACGGAAGTTCGTGACTATAGGCCATAAGCGATGCGAGGCCACCACCCAGGGAATGTCCCGTAAGATAGACTCGGCGACGACGACCATACCGGCTTTTCCAGCTCTTCAAAATATCATTCGCCTGTACCGCCTGGCCAGGATATTGACCAAGAAAAATACCAAAATCCTCTACGCCATCTGCAATATCATCAGTACCTCTAAAGGCAACAACCATATCTCTTCCATTTTGGTGACTGAATACACCGGCGTAAAAGCCCGAACTATCATTGCCGCTATACGCGATACGCGTCCACGGACCTACTGAGATCACGTCGTGTTCATAAATTGCGCTGGACGCAACCGCCAAATCCATAATACTGGGCATAATAGTCTCCTCCATTCTTTTCTACTAAGGCTAATCGCATCATAGCAGTCAAATTTTTGAGCTAAGTGTGAAGTAAATCATAGTAACAGAGCATCAACTATCCGAATGCGATCATCCCAAGAGGAGTTCGTCGCTACGTCGCACCGCAATACAGACACTCTCGATCCGAATACCCGAAAACTCATGCACTCGGAATCGTCGTTCATCCTCCCTAGACACCAAAATGCTCTTTATATCAATAAATCACTTTCAGTCAAATTACCGCGTTGCTATGTGGCTCTGCTATGGTTTGGCTGTTGCATGTGTTTACGCACCGACGCAAATGTATGCGCCTTGGCCTTGTGACAAGCTGAGCATTTGGTATCGGCAGTACACCAATCACACCTAACCAAAGCTGAAGATATAAATCAGGATGAACAAACCGCTTAACATCGACAACCCCCCTCATTGTGAATTATCCTTCAGTTCCTGGGCTCCTTCTTGCTTTATCCGAATGGTTTACGCGGCATTGTTACCTCCTTGTGGTATCCATCCGCGATGGCAACCTTTTTCAATTGAGACTGAGACGCCGATAAATTCACGTCTTTTTCTGATTGATGGTCGTGACAGGATCAGCTGAGTCATGTGTACAGGAAAGATAAATTGATGATCTATTTTGTCGTTTTCATTTAGATGACATGCTCGTAGGACAACGTTATTTGAAGACGCTATACCAGGAATTCTTTTCCATAGTTGTACAAACGCAAATGCTGACAGGGTGGTATTCCAGTTTATGAAATCATTTTTCAAAAAAGCATATTTCCTAACACCGTTTAAAAAGCAGCTCTTTTCGCTACTGAAAATCTTCTGGGTTCCTCCGGCCAACATCCACCAGCACCTGCACTTTCACGGAGATATCAAGGTTACAACGGCCAATGCCAGTTCATTCAAGATTCGCAGTTATGGTTACCAGGTTGAAAACAGAATATTCTGGAACGGTTTATACGGTGACTTCGAGCGACATTCACTTCGTTTATGGACTGAATTGTGCCAGATGTCGGACGTCATATTTGATATTGGCGCCAATACAGGGATTTATGCCCTGCTGGCAAAAGCCGTCAATCCCAGTGCAAAAGTATACGCCTTCGAACCCGTTGAGCGAGTATATGAAAAGCTGATCAAAAATGTAGAACTCAATCGATTCGATATTGCATGCAGCCCAAAAGCTATCTCCAATTACAACGGCGAAGCGGTTATATATGACACCGCGACGGAGCACACTTACTCGGTAACGGTAAATCGAGATACGAATTTGAATCCTGATGACTCTATCGAGGTTAAAATCCAAACAATAACCTTGGATACTTTCATAGAACAAGAAAAGCTGGATAAGATAGATCTACTCAAGATAGACGTCGAGATGCACGAGGTGGAAGCACTACAAGGATTCAGTAAATATCTTCAACGCTTTCAACCGAGTTTTCTTATCGAAATTCTAAACGATGACGTCGCCAATGGCGTTTATGAAATGATTAAAGATTTTGGCTACGAGTTTTATAACATAGATGAAGAAAAAGGCCCTCATCGCGTCGAAAGGCTTTCTAAAAGTGATGTATTCAACTTTTTGATATGCAAACCGGAAATTGCCAATCGCTTGTCTAAACTGTTACATCGTTAGATTGCGGCATGCTGTACAGGATGCCGCTGGTAACAAATCAAACGTAAATCCATTTAGCCGACGCAGAAACTGCCACTTCGCGGTTTGTAGACGTCCTGTTGGAATTGACCTTGCCCAAAACCAATCCGTCCCGTAGCACGAAATTTACTGTCGACTAAAACTTTCTATCTAGACTAGCCACTGTCTTTGCCGCATAGACAGGGACAGGTTTGCAGAGCACCATGCGAATTCTCCCCTCTTGCGCCAGGAAAAAGTCTTCAATGCGTAAGGTATTCCGGTAAATGTTCTCGAATTTCCTCGGGCGTAGAATGCGTCAGCGTTTTATTAAGTTCGAAGACAATTTTTCCACTGGTTTCTTTCGACAATTGCGGGCGCAACTCACCCAGCAATGCCGGCGCTGCAACGATTAGCAGATGCTCCAACTTATTCGCCTTCGTGAGACTGTTCAGATAGCCAGCGACACGACGTGCAAATTCAGACAATTCATGTTTCTTAGGATCGGTTTCCGCCTGAAAAGCATGACCGCCTGACCCGTCCGAACCTTTTACCTTGCCCGGCAAATCACTGGTGATATCGCGGTCGTGCAAGCGACCTTCCGGATGCGCCAAGGTTTCAATTTCTTTCAAAGGAGAACTGGCGGATTCGCTTGAAAATATTCTGGCCCGAGTACTATCAGCAACAACAATCAATGATGTCATACCCTACTCCTTTTACAGCTCAGATATCCTACTAAAATACTTCGAGACTCTGCAGTTTGTTTCTTCTACTGAGCCTCCCATCTACCCACCGGATGAATTTATAACACCCTCAATGTCATTCTATATCACTTCCATATTGCTGGATATAGACATTCAGAATTTCCAACGACCTGTACACCACGCAACCAAGCTAGCTGACGACCGAGTGCACAGTAAGCTGATTGAACGGAATGACCCAGCCATAGTGATTGCAGGCTTCTACTGACAATTTTTGTATGAGTCGCCGGTTCACGAGATAATCTGAAGCGGCTTTACCAGAAAATCTCGCGACAATAATCATATCCAATGACGACGCGCCAGCCTGATCAAAAGTAACATGTAGATCTTGCAGAAACTTCCCCGCGTCTTCAGCTTCCAATCCCCTTTTTAATGATGCACCCAATAAATCCACTATTTTCCCCGTGATTTCCGATTGATGTCGATAATCCAGCCCAAAGGGAATCATGTAGGTAAAGCCGTTCTTACTGAGATTCCGCGGCTGTTTATCAATATAGGCGCTTGTGGAAAACGTCTGGATCGAATCGTACACTTTTACCTGCACCATTTCCGGCGTCTGCGTTATGACTTCGCCAAACACCTCGTCGTCAAACAAAATATAGTCACCTACCTGCGATGGAAACCACGGCTCACCTGCTTCAAATTTCCGTGACTGATAACTCACCAGTTCGCGTACCGGAACTTGCAAACTCCCGCCCTGTAACGCGGGGTTTACCAATGTCGCATAAAACGTCAACGCGTTTACCTGCCACGGAAGCCCGTTATAGTTGATGCGTTCGCCTTCACGCACGGGACCGAAGTTGAGCATGATTTTCATTTCGGTGAGCACTTTGGGCAAATATTTCTGCAGTGCCCACGCAGCACCGGCCACAACAATGAGCAAAATAGTCAGCAGAATCCAGTCGCCGCGAACATAAAAGACTGCCATGCCTGATAACAACACCACCAACCCGGTTAAAGAATAAAACAGGAGATTCACAAAGCGCGCAGCAAATACCTTGCGTGTATGGGCACGTCGCATTACGGCCTGGTGATACAAATTGGCGAGATATTTCAACACTCCGTAAACCACGGCCATTACGACAAGCGCTAAAAATAGGTTCAACACACGTGTGCCAAGTAACTCCTTAAGCGCTGTAGCCGGGTCGCGCTGCGTAGCACCTGCAGGTTTTTGCAATTGTTTAAGTTCAAACTGTGCGACAGACATTCGGTTTTTTAAATCATTGCGCCGATGTACCCATCGTTCCTCTATCCCTTTAAACGCCGTCTTAAGTTGTGGCGTAGGCGCATTCTCTCGATGTACCGAGACGCTTAACACTGCCGCCTCCGCAACATCCAACCGTTCCTGATAGATTTCCAATTCCCGTTTAAGCCGCTCAATCTTGCGCGGCCGTTCTGTAAGCTTGCGCATTTCCACAACGATAGGCTCAAATACCGATTCCAGTTGTTCGCGCCAATCAAACTTCTTTTCCTCTTCCTGTACGCCGAACAGACTCATATCGGCTCCACCAGTCAACAACATTTCGAGTGCAATCTGTAGCGACTGCACATCCTGGGAAATCTGTTCAACTTCCTGAGTGAGTCTTTCCTTCTCGCGCTCAGTCACCGCCTTTCTTAAGGCCGATCGCTTGTTCGCAAGTTGTTTACGGGTATATTTAATCGTGTCGATGAGATTTTCAAAGTGGGACCAACTTTCCTCATTCGCGAGATCTGCCTTTTCCGTAGACTCAGCCGCGAATACAGGATTCGTCAACGTCGAGACACACGCCAACAAAATGACCCAAATAAGGTGTTTTTTCATAAATGACATTGGCTACCGCTAAAATTAATACCGTTTTGAACCTTGGGATATACACGCATATCCCGCTCTACCACAGATATCGCGCTTGTAGAAATGGGCAAAGTAAAATATGCCCGGCGAAGTCCTGCAAATGCAAATAACATACACGAAAGAAACCGGAGACAGACCCCTGTCTCAGAAACCTTTCTACCAGGAAAACGCCACTTCACAGCCATATTCGATACACATACTCCGATTCCTGAAAGCACATGCCCCCTGTAGTTACTCACTATTTCTCACACTGCGGAGTGGCTATACATGCATAGACGCACTTTTCTGACGCCAGGCGATATAGAACTTACTCACAGACGAGTGGGCCACATCGCCCTCTTTGATTGACTTAGCCACTATATCCTGTCGTGCCGAGCGTACCTACTATTGAGAAATAGTATCCCTTTCAAAACTCAGATTCAGACAATTCACACAAACTATGGAGGTAAATCATGGCCAAAATTTTGAATTGTTGTCACCGTAGAATGTCAGCGACGTATGAACAAATAGGCCTAATACATCTTTTAAATTGCGCCTTTTTGCTCAACTAAATAAATACTTTTAATTTTCACAGCGATAGATTAAATTCCTGACGTTCCAATGATGAAAATAACACGTATAGGAAAATAAGCCATGCCCGTTACTAACTTACGGCATATTTTGGATGCTGCGCCGCTTGCGATGTGTATTCTCGATGTCGATAGCAAACTGATTTATTGTAATTCAAGCTTTAGCCGCCTTCTAGGCTACTCTCAGGCCGAACTACTCGAATCGCCCATACAACAACTGCTTGATACCGACGACCAACAAGCCCACCAAGACAGACTGATTTCAATAACACAACAACATGCGGCTACGAATGATGCAGTGGATTTTCGCTTTATTCAAAAAAGCCGTCACACTATCTGGCTTTCTGAAAGCTGCTCAAGCATACAGGAAGACGAAAAAACTCTCATCATTTGCCAATTTCTCGATATTGATCAACGCAAAAAAAATGAGCAGCGCCTAAGCCTGATCGAACAACGCTTCAATTTGAGTCAACGTCACGCGAAATATGGCGTATGGGATTGGAATATTCGAACGAATGATCTCTACTGGTCTAATCAGATAGGCCCACTGCTTGGCATAGGCGATGGCGAAATCGACGCCAATTACGCTGACTTCGTAAACGCGACCCACCCGGATGACCGTGAATATGTAGCCGAAGTAATCCGCGCCGCCATCGAAAATGGCGCGGAGTACAATATCGAGCATCGAGTCGTCTGGGCAGACGGCACCATACGCTGGATATTGGAAACCGGCGACGTGATATTCGACGAAAACGGTGTTCCACTGAATATGATCGGCGTGGCCCGCGACGTCACCGAGCATCATCATGCCAATGTAGCGTTGAAAGAAAGTGCCAAACTTTTGAATAGCGCCCAGGCTATTGCGCATGTAGGTCACTGGAGCTGGGATGTCATAAGCGGAAAATTATTCTGGTCAGATGAAATCTATCGTATTTTCGGATATTCCCCGGGAGAGTTTGAACCGACGTACAAAAAATTTATAGAGACCTTACACCCGGATGACATTGAACGCATCAAAATATCAGAAGAACAAGCTTTTTCCCAAGGTAAACCGCACAGCATAGACCATCGTATTATCCGCAAGGATGGCAGTATAGCCTGGGTGCATGAAGAGGCCATCGCGATAACCGATGAGCGTAACCAACCGATCCGCTTGACCGGAACAGTCCAAGACATTACAGAACGCAAAAAACTCGAACAACAATTGGCGGACAAGATCACTCAGGCAGAAGCTGCCAACTACGCCAAAACGACATTTCTTTCACATATGAGTCATGAGTTGCGCACCCCATTAAATGGCATACTGGGGTTTGCTCAGATTATGGAAACAGAAAAACTGTCAGCCGGATTGGCCGGTTATGTAAAAGAAATTATGAATTCGGGTTGGCATCTATTGGATCTGGTAGACGACCTGCTAGATCTATCGCGTGTTGAAACCGGTGCAATCGATTTGAAGCCGGAACCTGTCAATCTCAAAGATCTCATCAGAGAATGCCAGTCCATGATCTCCCCTATGCTCAAAGAGCGCCAACTGATGTTTAGCGCAAACTTTGAAGACAGCGCGGCTGTCATACTGGCAGATCGTCGACGTTTAAAACAAATTCTCATCAACCTGCTTTCCAATGCCATTAAATATAATCGCCCTAATGGAGAAGTTCAGGTCTTTTGCCAACTGTCTGGTGAACATCTTCGTATCAACATTAGAGATACTGGCCAAGGAATACCAGAACACTTAATGCCACGACTGTTTACACCTTTTGATCGACTCGGTAAAGAAGGCATCGAAGAGTCAGGAACCGGTATCGGCCTGGCGCTGGTCAAGCGTCTTGCTGACGCAATGGGTTGTGAATTAGGTGTTGAAAGTATCGAAGGCGTAGGCAGCACCTTCTGGTTGGAGTTTAACCTCGCCAACGAACTTCCCAACGCGTTATTAGATCAGGATAGCGATGTTCACAAAGCCGATAACAAGCAATTGAACAACACGATCCGTGTACTCTATGTGGAAGACAATCCTGCCAATCTTAGGCTAATCCAGGGCTTTTTATCGAATAGACCAAATTTTGAACTAATGGCTGCCACCACTGCGGTGGCAGGGCTAGATCTTGCCCGCACACAAATACCAGATGTGATTTTGATGGATATCAAACTACCTGATATGAGTGGTTTCGAAGCGCTGGCTCGACTGCGAACCGTACGAGAAACTGCCCATATCCCGGTTATTGCCGTCAGCGCGGTTGCTCATGAACAGGATGTCGCCGCAGGTCTCAGAGCAGGATTTTTTCGCTATATAACCAAGCCGGTCAACCTTGGGCTTTTGGAAAAAACCATTTATTACGCTGTTCGTGGCGAGGGATGATGTCAGTTGTCGATACGTAAATACGCACACATCTATGTTCGAATACTGTTAACGTGTTCCGTCTACGGCGGATTGTGCTACCTCAGAGGCATTAGACAAAGGCAGCCAGATGTGAAAATGAGAACCTTCACCGGGAACACTTTCCACCCATAGGCTCCCTTCAAGTAACTGCACGAAATGACGACTAATCGTTAAACCAAGACCTGTGCCTTCATATTTTCTCGTATAAGAGGTATCTGCCTGGGCAAATTGTTCAAATAAAACTTCTTGCTGTTCTTTTGGTATCCCAATACCGGTGTCGGATATCGTAAAATGTATGCCGCCTTTCCCCTCTCGCATCTCATTTTGCACAGCCAACCGTATCTTTCCGTTCTCAGTAAACTTTGCCGCATTGCCAAGTAAATTAATCAATGTTTGTTTCAACATTGCCTCATCTGTTCGAATTTTTTTCTCTACAATTTCATTAACAATTTCCAACGTATTGGAATGCTTTTCTATCATCGGACGCGTATTGTTGAGTACATCTTCGATCAATACATCGATTTTTAGCAAGCCGAAGTGAACTTTCATTTTTCCCGCTTCAATCTTGGAAAGATCAAGAACGTTATTGACCAAACCCAGCAGGTGCTTACCCGATGAGCGAATCTTATTCAGGTCTGCAACATATTCCGGATTTTTATTAAACGACATTTCATCGAGTAATAGCTCGCTATACCCGATGATGGCGTTTAAGGGGGTGCGCAGTTCATGACTCATATTGGCCATGAACTCACTTTTGGTTTTGCTTGCACGTATGGCCTGATCTCGCGCCTCTGCCAATTCCTCCGTGCGTTCTCTAACACGCTCTTCCAGCAGACTGTGCGCCTTTTTAATATCCGCCTCCCTGGATTGTAGAGCGGCGACAGTGCGTTTGATGCTAAGAATCATCTGATCAAAGGTTTGCCCTAAATGCGCTATTTCGTCATTGCCTTTCAGTTCTGTCTGTACGTCCAAATTGCCTTGTGATACCTCTCGCGCAACATTGCTCAACACCACTAGCTTCCGTGTCATTAGGTAACCCGCCAATATACCTACGATAGCTATCGTCACCATTCCGAAAATAGCAACAAAAAAACCCAATTCGAAGGCTTTCTGTTTACTCTCGTCCAACAGTCTGCTGTTATAGAGGATTGCGATATATCCCAAAGTTCCAGCTACATTTTCCAGCTTTTTTTGTCGCCAATGCTGTTGGGATAGTGACAGGATTTGGGCAGCATCCTCGCCAACATCGGCTACTTCACTACCGACTGTGATAATCCCACGGGTATCATAAATAATCAGCTTATTGATTCGATCATTTGTCGCGGCGCGTTCTGCGTGGGCCTGGAGATCACCATATTCTCCCGTCAATAGCGCTACCCTGGCAATATCCCCTAACAAGTCAATTACCACGGTCTCAGTTTGGGAAATTTGTTTCTCCATTGTACGGCTGGACTGTTCCAGTGTGACGCCCAATACAATCAGGATTAACACTGCTTCAAGGAGAAAAATAACCGCAGCGATTCGGAAATGTAGTGTAAAACGCTCAGGCATCATAGCTTACGCTTAATTGCCCTCACGACATCATACGCTGAGTCATCTATCTTTTTGAACAAAGCCAACCTGAAGCCTTCCATGAATTGCTTTCCTTCCTCAGTTCTTCCCCACTCTAGAATTCGCTTCTGTATCAATTCACGTTTGTCGATTGGAACCGAGGGATTGGCAACAAAAAGGGAATGCGGAACGGCTTTTGTCTTGCCGATTTCGCGTAGCTTAATTTTCATTTTGTCTTGAAAGAAATTAACCGCTGGCATCGCGGTGCTACAGGCGTCTGCCTTTCTAATTTTTAGTTGCTGCAAGCACGAAACGTGAGAAAGAAAATGTTTCACTTGAATATCTTTACCAACTTTCAGTCCCTGGCGTTCTAGTTCATCGAACACAAGATAGCTTACCGCTGCCGACTTGGGTGTCATTGCCAAGACCTTTCCGCGTAGGTCTTTCATACTTTTCATCGGGCTATCATCTGCTACCACGACAACGCCTCGAAGTTGCTTTTCTCTCGCGGCAAGAGGACGATAGCCATGCTTATCGGCCAGATCCACGTAGTCAAACGGCTGTACAAACGCAAACTCAAATTGCTCACTCACCATCGCATCCATAAAACTTTCGTATGACGAACTGGTTTTAAAAATTACCGGATGATTGAGAATTCGTGAGAAATCTTTAGCGACTTGTGAATAAATTTTTTCGATTTCGCGCGGTGGAAGATAGGGAAAAACCGCGAACCGATAGGCCTCTTTTGCTTCCTCGGCCGCCAATGTGACTGTCGATCCAGCAAAAAGTTGGCCTATCAACAGACAGGCAAGAAAGAGATTTTTAGACATGGACCACTTCCGAATTTTCTGACACATTGATCGTCCACACTGTATCGACTGAAAACACGGATATATTTATGGGTAAGCCGCTATTGTTAGCTCAAATAGTTGAGCCTGCTAAGGCACACGATAGGTAGCGACTATAGCACGCTGATGATCTGCTTGTTCCCAGGTTTTGACGCCCGCGCCCACCCAAAAAACGCTTAGACTTCCTTTAACCTTACACGATGTGTGATGAGCAAACAGCGCTTCAGGAACTGCTATGAGTTGCCCCGGATTCTTTCCATTCAAAGTCTAGCGCTAAAAATACGGTTAATATTTAACAACCCCAACCCTTAAAAGTCTCGTGGGTATAAAACCAAATTCAGTCTGGAAAAACCAAAGGATTTGTACAGTTTTATCGCGACCGGTAGTAACCTGTTCAAGGGCCGGAAGGCTTAAACAATTCGTCAACATCCCGGCACACGGTACCGTTTATCTTCGTTGTAAAACACCATTAGCCAAGTGAAAAAAGCCATCAAATTACCGTTTTTGTCGTCTGCTGCTGACAGTTATTTGTGACAATCTGGTTTATAATTCTGTTCCTTGTGGCGGTATGAACACGGCTTTATTGTCGTTGATCATGGCGATAAAAAAGAATATTGTTTCAACATCTGAATTTTGGTATTTGATACTGGCGCTCATCGGGGTGAACAGGTTTATAATCCCTGGTCGTCAAAGATTAACAGCATATAAAATGTTGCTTATCCGTAATTGCTTGTGAATCACTTCACACCTGGTAAGCAAACAGACACTCTAAAATCAAAACAATATTGTAGTAGCCCAAGGTGTTCTACTTGGGGACGCTAGATAGGTAGAGATGAAGGGATTCTTGCAATGAAAAAGATACTTATACTTCTTATTTCTTCATTTGTTTTTAGCGAGTTTACTCTGGCCGACACTCGCGGCCTGACGAGAACCCATGTCACCCCGTTTAACTCTGGAACGTATCGCGCTCTTGTCATCGGCAACAATGAGTACATGGACAAGCAAGGTTTATGGCAAAGCCTTAAGACTGCGAAGCAAGATGCTGTTACTGTTGCAAATATTCTAGAAAAGAATTACGGGTTTTCTGACGTAACACTATTACATGACGCCTCGCGCCGTGACATTATCTTAGAACTCAATAATCTTGCGCGGCGCACCAATCCGGAAGATAGCGTGCTGGTCTACTACGCTGGCCACGGTTACCTGGATGAGGAAACGAATCGTGGTTATTGGATTCCTTCTGACGCTACGGGCGATGACATCACAACTTACATTCGCAACTCGGCCATACGTGACGAGATTCTGCTAATTTCGGAAAAGGCGCAACACACACTGCTGGTTTCAGACTCCTGTTTCAGTGGCGCACTACTCCGTGGTGGTAACCGTGGGGGCGCTAAACACGGCGTCTCCAGCGCAAGTTACTACGAAAAATCGGCGAACAAGAAAAGCGTACAGATTTTCGCCGCCGGAGGCATGGAGTTTGTCGACGACAATTATCGTAGTTCCGGTCATTCCCCATTTACCTATTTTCTCCTGAGCGAACTGGAAAACAATAAGTCGGCTCTGATAACTCTCACCGAACTTTCCACGAATGTGGCTAAGGCTGTTGCAAACAATGTACAGCAGTCACCCGAAATTGGCGTGCTTTACGGTGCCGGTGACGAATTAGGCGAATTTATCTTTGCCAAAGTAACAGTAGAGACCGAAGAAGGCATCGCAGAATATGCGGTTCAGGCCCAGAAACTCTCTGACGAGCGATTCAATAAAAAGGCAAAACGAGCCAGAGAACTCGTTTTACCCAGTTTGAGGTTGTAAATTAATGAAAGAGCGCATTCGTCAACTTACTCTACTGCCGCTTTTGTTGTGGTTGTTTTCAACACAGCAGGCCGCAGCACTGACGTTCGATATCAGAGGCGAATATGAGAACTGGCATTCAGGTTTAGGTGGAACCTCGACAGCCTTTCTAGGCGGCATTAGCGCCAGTCACGGTTTCACGCCTGAGTTTTCGCTTGCCGGCAGCGTAGTGGCAGGAAACTATGAAACGAATTCCACCGCGTCAAGCGATGTAAGTCGTTTTGATGTCGACATCACCACCAGCTACCGCATATATCCGCTTACTTCAGTATTCATCGGCTATCAGCTGATTCAGCTAGACGTTAATATCAAAGACAACATTAGCCGATCGTTTGACGACACAATGCATGCGCTCGGTGCTGGTATTACCAATTACATCATCATGAATAGAGACTGGGTACTCTACGGGGGATTTAGCCTAAGCGGCGTGTTTGCTACCTCCACTTTGGGTAATGGTACAAAAGATAATGGACTCGGGTTTAGCACGGGTGTCAATGGCGGTGTTTTGTATCTCGTTTCTAAAGAGCTCACCTTAGCCGGTGGAATCAAAACGAGACTTAATTCGGTCGACTATCGCGGCGACTCAGGTACATGGTCACACAATATGCAAAGGCTAACCCTGAGTCTCAGTCGCGCGTGGTAGCGTCAAGCGGTTTTGTTACTGACGGATTTCGATAACCTAAACAAGCACAGAAACGTGAAAAATGGCGAAATATAAATATTCAAGGGATGCTTCCCTTTCAGGAAAATCAATCTTGGCAGGAAAGGCATTTAGTTTAAAAAACCTTCTCTTGTTATTTTTCATTTTGTACCTCACCGGCTGTGGCGTTGCCGTTCAAGACCACTTTAGCCAAGCCGCTCCCGACACGCCATACATCGAATTCACGGTTAATGCGAGAAATCAATTCCAAATCAAGTTGCCGAAAGACAGTGGCGCGCAGGAATACTATTTTTATTGGGCTGACAATGAATCCATGGACAATCCAACCAAAATAGTTCTCAGTGGCAATACTGCCGATGTTGACATAAGAGGATTGTTAGGTGATGCCGTAACACCAGGACAAACCGTCTTTTTAGCCATCATAGCGACCTGGGAAGGCAAGGAAAGCGGCCGCTCAAACGTCATTGCATACCAGTTTCAACCTGACAGCCCTAACAATGTGAAAGCCCAGACACTCACAGGCAGAGGCGAAATCCGTTGGGAAAACGCTTCGGGTGAACACGCAAAATACAATGTTTACTGGTCGACTACGCCTGATGTTTCCGTCACAAAGCACGAAGGGGCAGCCAAGAATCTCGAGGGTGATTCGTTCACCCACGATCAGACGCAATATGACGAACAACAAAAAGTGTATTACATCGTCGCCAAAATTGAGGAAGGCGTAGAAAGCCCAACATCCGAGATTGTTGAAATCACAGTGAGCAAAACTGCGAAAGTACCCACACCTCAAAATCTACAGGCCAATGTAAACGGTCAAATTATTGATATCTCCTGGAAGGCCGTAGAAAGCGCAACCGCTTACCGGATTTATCGTGATACCAGCAACGAACTGGACTTCACCAGCGCCCAGGTGTTTGAAGTTAGTAACGCCAACTATGATGACAGCTCAATACTCGCAGGAACCAATTACTATTATTGGGTTGTAGCGCTGAATGAATCGGGCAGCAGTGAGATCTCTGCGCCTGCAGGACCAGCAAGAATAGCCGGCGCAAACACCGGTGGAACAAGTAATCTGCCACCGGAATTTACCATTGACGATGTCTACTTTATCGAGGAAGGCAAAAAAGTCGTCACCAACCTCACCGCCATCGATATAGACTCAAATAATCTGAGTTATGGTGTAAGCGCGGGTTTTGAGGTGTTTGAGGTTAAGGGCGCTCAACTCAGTTTTATCGCTGCCCCCGATTTTGAAAGCAATGTCACTTCCTATCAGGTGACGGTCACTGTTAGGGACCTGGATCATGTAGTTGAAAAAGCCATTACGGTAAATGTGACCAATGTAAATGAGCCGCCCGAATTTACACTCGCCACTTTTTCCTATTCGATTCCGGAAAATACCAAAGCCGTAACCAGCCTGAGTGCGAGTGATGTTGACAGCTCAAGTGTGTTGACGTTTTCCGTGGCAAATGCGGACACAGGTACATTCGAAATAGTCAATGGAAACCAGCTAAGTTTTGTCTCTCCCCCTGACTTTGATGCCGTCGGTGTAACAAATCCATATAAAGTTACGGTTGTTGTTAAAGACAACGGCATGCCGCCGCTTGAAGATCGTCGTGAACTGACAATTACGATCGAAGGCGTCAATGAACCCCCATTTGTCAATAACGAAGATCTTCTCCTGCCGATGTCAGAAGGTAATGTCTACGCCGGTAAAGTCAAAGCTTCCGATCCGGAAGGAAACACGCTGAGATTTGAAAAGATTGGCGGTGCAGATACGACAGCTTTAACGGTTGATCCCGATGATGGCGAAATACGTTTTGTCACGGCGCCGGATTACGATGTCCCGGGGTCTAGTGATGGCGACAACGACTATCATATTGATGTCCGCATCTACGAGGAAGGCAACCCTGGTAACCAGATAACCAAAGCTTTCACGATACGTGTTGGCGCAGTGAATGAAGCACCAGTGTGGAATACCGGTAACACACTTAGCGTAAACGAAAACCGGAATCCACCGCTAGTCGAGATGCTTAGCGCATCAGATGCTGAAGATTCGGTTACCTATACGTTCGCAGGCAGTGGTGGTGATTACAGTTATTTCAATATCAATGGCGCCCAGCTCAGCTTCAATTCTATGCAAGATTATGAAAACCTGATCAGCGTGCGCGGTTCCAGCGTGTTTAACATTACGCTAAATGCCAACGATGGAAACAATCCCGCGGTGTCGTTAGGCGTTACCATTACCGTTAAAGATGTCGATGAAGATCCGATCGTCACGCCGCCGTCAAACACCAGCGTACAAGAACCCAATTTAGGTGTATTCCAAATAGGAGCGACAGACCCTGAGGGGCTTTCCCTCCACTATTCCATCACCCCTAACGGACAAGGTGGAACCGCCAATGCGGATAGCGCATTTTTCAAAATAAACGATTCTGGTGTTTTGTCCTTTATTGGAATTAGCGGCAAAACTGATTATGAAACCATGAGCAGCGCATCGGGATCGAAAGTATTTAGCGTCGAAGTTCAAGTCGCCGACACCGCTTCTGGTGCTGGCGGCTCGGTCAACATAGTAAAACTGCCCTTGCAAATAACCCTCGTCAATCTCCCTGAGATGCCCTACTTTGTTACCGAATCCAACCTGCCAAATCAAAACGAAAACGTATTTCCACGACCTAGTTTTGAGATTGTCGCCTTCGATGGGGACGGTGACGATGTATTTTTAAATTTAAAGTCAACGGGCGATTTTCTTGACTTCACACTCAATGCCGCACCAGGAAAGAACACCTATACATTGGCATACAAAAACACACTCGAACTTGACTATGAATCACCAAACGATGAAGGTGGGGATAACACCTATGAAATTACTATCATCTTAAACGGTGGAGGCGTAACGGGTTTAGAAAAGACCTTTACCTTTAGTGTAAACAACCTTAACGATAACAACCCGGTTTTCGTGACTGGCGCAAATGCTCTGTCGACTCCGGAAAATCAATTACTCAATGCGCCAATCGCTATTCATGACCCAGACGGTAGCCTGACGCCGCTTTCAACCTCCATCATCGGTGGCGCAGATCAAGCAAAATTCAGTCTTGCCGGAAACATTTTGTCTTTTCAAACCGCACCTGACTACGAGTCACCAACTGACTCAGGGCAAAACAATGTTTATGAGGTCACTTTACGCGTACATGATACACAGAGGTCTAGTGATAGAACTTTCAATGTTTCCGTAACCAACCAAGTAAACAGCCTGGGTCAGCCACAAATAAACGTGGTGCCAACTACATTCATTAACAACCAGCAACCAGCCAATCCATTTGAACGCCGATTCTGGATAAAGTGGCCTAACGTTACTAACGCGACTAATTATTTTCTTTACTACGCTGAACAGCCGGGGATAACGCCGGGCAATTATCGGACCCTGACCAATGGCACCAAGCTCGCCTTAGGTAGCGCGACCTTGTTACCTAATGGAGTACGCTCCTTCAAGTCAATTTCCATAGCCGATGGACGCACGTATTATTTTATACTTACTGCGGGTGATGGAAATGAGGAAAGTGCCGCTAGTAGTGAACAGAGCGCAACAACCTATACTCCCTCCCTGGTCTTGAATGATACTGGTATCGAAACATGCGCAACTAGTGATACAGGAGGCCTGGCCTGTAACAATGCAACTGACGGTACCGATTTATTTTCGCCCCAAGATGCGGAAAATGGCCGCGATAAAGCACGGCTAAGCACCCAACTAATTAAAATCGGCACCGGCCAGGCTGCTTTTGATTTTACAAAGATTAGCTCGACTGGAAATACCCTGGGTAATACCGCGAGTTCCTGGTCATGTGTAAAAGATAATGTGACAGGACTTATCTGGGAGGTTAAAACAACATCGGGATTACACAACACTGCTAATACATATACCTGGGACTCCGCTCAAAGTTTTGCCGCTAACGTCAACACGGAAAATTTTTGCGGTGCGTCAAATTGGCGTGTACCTAACCCTGAGGAATTGGCGAGTATAATTAATTACAGTATTGCGCCGCCGGGTCCCAGCATCGATTCTAGCTTTTTTACTAACACACAGAAGCTAGCATATTGGACTTCGGCTCCTGTAGCAGCTACGGTATCGGCGGGTGCAACTACCAGCGCCTGGTCGATTAAATTTAATCTGGGGACTATTGATAAAAGTCCAAAAAATACTCCAATCTATATAAGATTGGTACACGATTAATACAATGACTTCGATGAGATACTGTTATGTTTACTAAAAGAAATTTGATTAACCTAAAACTACACAAAAGCATAAGCACGATTTTCGTGCTGACGGTTTTTGCTTCTAGCACTCAAGCTGAATGTTTTTATGACAACATTCAAGCCACCACGCCGAGTAGTCGCTTCAACATCAACAGTGATGGAACAGTAACCGACAAGAAATCTGGCCTGGTATGGAAACGCTGTAGTGAAGGTCAAACCGTTTCAGCAAATTCATGCAATGGGAATTTAACTAAAATGTCCTGGCAGCAGGCGCTTAATTCAGCCAAATCCAATAATGACAACTCTTTTGCAAATGCAAATAACTGGAGACTACCAAACATCAAGGAACTGCAGTCTATCGTCGAATATGCCTGCCAAAAACCGGCCATTAATTCTGAGATATTCCCGAACGTACCAAATATTACCGATTTCAAGTATTGGTCTTCATCAACTAAAGCAGGAGAATTTACCAACCCAATTTATGCTTGGGCAATGAGAATGGACGATGGATCCGCCTATTTTCAAGATAAGACCCTGGACACCATTTTTCTAGTTAGGCTAGTTCGCGACACAATTCAATGACAGAATTTCTGGGGCGGGGTAACCATATTTAGTAGGACGACTAGCAAGCTAAGCCACTTCAAACGACCACTATTCAGTTTCACGGGATGGATTAAAAAACATTCACTTCACAAAACCAATACGACTTTAGAAAAATCAAATTCATATCAAACGCGGGAAACCATTATGTAAGAAGCGGCTCACTAGAGAGAGTACATAGAGGCACTCCCCCTAGTGCGCTGTCCAACATTTACATAGACATTTTTTTCTTTCTGCTTGTTCCAAGCATATACAACAGACCAGCAGATATTAACGCTAGTGGCGCAGGCGCTGGAACAGTAACAACACTTCCATCGGGGTAGTATACGGAGGTCGTGCCAGTAGTTGTTGTAATTGAGGTGATTGCAAATTGCGATGCATTCAGAAAACCAAATCCATGTAGTGATCCCTTGGTCGCCCACAAAATTGAGCTTCCAGCCGAACCTTCACTAACCCAAAACGAAGAGGCTACCACTTCATCTAGAGGGTTGGTATCGGCTATCACAGTAGGATCACCGGTACCAGTATCTGGATCACCAGTCACGATACGACTATTTGGATCAGCCCCAAAAACAGCTTTTAAACCATCGTAGTCACATGGAATGCCTGCGACAATTTCATCAGCCGATGTACAAACATTTGGTGTGTTCTGGAATTGTATATTGGTAATAAGTTCGTTCGAAACCAAGTCCGCATCAACTAAATCAAATGAAACATCGAACTCCGATACTTCATTGCCAACTGTTACACCATTTGTGAATACCAACCTTGCAATCGGAATGAAACTTCCAGTATCAAACGTAGTACCGTTGAAGCTGGCCATTTGGTAAAGAGCCATACTCTCGCCAGTAAGCGCATTAGTGAACGATGTGACATTCGCCCACTCTTCAGCCGTTAAATAGCCACCGTAGGGATTAATTGTTTGGTCATTACTAGCAAAAGAGTTATTGAAAGCTGTCCAGTCACCGTCTGCAGGGTCTGTGAAGTCAAACTGATGAGTGATGACGCTTAAAGAACTTTGTGTACTACCGATACTTGCCGTACCCCAGGCCATATTAAATACACTATTGATTTCTGAAGCGTCTAGCGGTGAACTTCCTAATACGCTCTGAATTTCATTTATTGCTACAGTTTTATCAACATTGAGATCGTAAGGCGCGATCGGAACACCTCTGTCCGGCACACCCAAAACAGTGCCGTCGAAGTTCAAATTGACGTTAATAATCGATGCATTCGCTTGTGAAGCGGATAGAAAACATACAACAGGCAAGGCCATTAACGCAGCGCGATGTGACGCAATTTTTATATTCATATTACCCCTCAAATACTTATTAAGTTGTTTTAACCTAGCCGATTAAGCAATCCTTAAGCCAATATATTTTCTTTTATAATCATGAAGTTGAAACACTATTCGTTAGTAATGTAAATTACTTCGACAAGTGCATGAAAAACGACTTTTTGTGTGACAAAAAATGATTTTTTGTGTCGCCTTAACACGACGTTATTTTCAGTTGTATTCGAAAAACTTTACACTTAAAAGTTTTCAGTTAAGCCTTGTCTTTCAAGTGACTTATGTTCTTAGAGAAATCGCGATGCAAAGTTGATTAATTATTCACCAGTTAAACTAGTCACTCATGTTGAGCAAGAAAGTCTCTTTTCCACTTGCAAGTACAAATATTGCAGCGGCGTTGTACATCCTAGAAATTGCAGCTACTGCCGTGAATCTTGCTGCTGATAATGACTTCTCAATCTCCACCTTTTAGTGCGTATCTACACCACAACTAGAAAGCAGAATATTTTGCCGTTTAAACGCAAGAATGCTTGAGGTCCACTTCTCTTTTTGTAAGATTGGGGCATTTTCCCGAGGAATTTCGCCTAACCTGTTGCTATCTGAAAACAGAGAAATAGGACAGCCATCTCCATTTTGTTTTTCGCTCAGAAGCTGCGCAAATATCTACGATCCAGTTCATACCAGTGCAGCCCTAGTTTTTACGTTTGACTTTAGGCCGCTACCCTTTTACCCGTAGCCGACAATACTGTTCGGTATTTGCGACATATTTTTTAGTTGTAAACTATTCCGACGTCTACACAATAGGCTTTTCTTTACCCTGTATCAGGTTTCTAACTATAATTGGGCTCCGCGAACGTATACTGCCGGAAGAATTTAAGTACCGATAACCAATGGTTAAATGGTAGAACCGACACGCCATGGCGGCATTGCTAGAAAAATAAGAATTTCTAACACGGATGTTCTAATGAGATTTGTTTTAAACCATTTTTTGCTTCTCACATGCTGTGGAATTGGCACCCTGCTTTTTGCAGATGTTTATGCCCAAGACGAAGCCGAAAAACATCACCCGCAACGATTTCTCATCAAATACAAAAATTCGGTCGATCAACAGCCACACCGTGTCCGGTCACGACATAGGCACATTAAGGACATCAAACCGCTATTCGATCATTCAGATAGACCCGTCCGTAGTCGTTTGTCAAAGTCACCCAAGCATCGCGAACTAGATCGCTGGCACGAACTCAGCATTGCGGACAACGCCAATTGGAACAGAACTTTTGAACAACTTAGTAAAGATCCGGACATAGAATTTGTTGAGCCAGACTTTGTCGTAAATACCGATGCTGTTCCGACAGATCCTTCTTTTGGACAACTGTGGGGCCTGGTGAATACGGGACAAGCAGGTGGCAGTATCGGCAATGATATTGGCGTTGAAAATGCCTGGACTAGTGCAAGCCCGGGTGATGGAGTTGTCGTAGCCGTAGTTGATACGGGTGTGGACTATACTCATAAAGACCTGGCCGACAACATTTGGAAGAATACAAACGAAATTCCCGACAATGGCATTGACGACGATGGCAATGGATATATTGATGATGTACGCGGTTATGACTTTGTAAACAATGACCCCGACCCATTCGATGATAATCAACATGGCACACACGTGGCGGGCACAATTGCAGCCGTCGCTAACAACGATGAGGGTATCGTGGGAGTTGCCTGGTCATCAAAGATTATGGTCGTCAAATCTCTATCTTCCAGTGGCGGAGGACTCACGAGCAACAACATTCGAGCGATTCAATATGCAATCGATAATGGTGCAAACATAATCAACACCAGTTGGGGAAGTAGTGGGTACTCTCAACTACTTTATGATGTCATTTCAGCGGCCAACGACGCCGGGATATCCGTTGTCGCTGCTTCAGGCAATTCTGCGGTAGATACCGAAATCATTCCGCACTATCCTGCATCCTTCAATCTTCCAAACATTATCGGCGTTTCTTCATTCGACCGCTATGGTCGACTTTCCAGTGTTTCCAATTGGGGAAAAAACTCCGTCCATGTCTCGGCGCCAGGGAGTTCTATTTACTCCACTATTCCCGGTAATTTCTACCGCAACCTAAGTGGAACATCGATGGCGACACCTCATGTCGCTGGTGCCGCCGCGTTGATTCTTGCGGACGACTTTACTCGCACCCCTGAACAGATCAAACAATTGCTCATTTCTACTTCTACCTTTACGGAACCGTTAAATGGAAAAACCATAAGTAACGGCAGGATAAATGTTACCAATGCACTAAATTGCCAGGCAGGCGCTCTGCAAATTATTCCAACTAGCCACGCGAATAATTTCAAAATTCCTTCGGACCAACCTCAAATTTTTAAGGCTAAAATATATAGCTGCGACAAGCAGATCAATAACGTGCAGCTAGTGATGCGCGTTAACAATGAGATAGATGTTGGCTTGAACGACGCGGGAATACAGGGTGATGAGTTGGCCGGTGACGGAATCTACTCGGCGACCTGGAATCCACACCTTAATGGTGATGTTACGTTGGTGTTTTCGGCGTCTCATCCTTATTATGCCTCAGCGACAAAGTCATTAAACGGTTCTATTTATGTAAAAACCGAATATCAGATAGACGACACAATCAGCTACAATTGGCAAGATGCTTCCTCAGGGACACCACTGAACCTAAGCAACGATTCCAACACGCTATTTGTATTTGGATTTCCATTCGAATTTTACAACACGATATATGATAGGGTTTATGTAAGCTCAAACGGAATCATGTCCTTCGCTAAATCGACAAGCAGTTATAGCAATACAGCGATTCCTAACAATAACGCCCCCAACAATTTTATCGCGCCATTTTGGACCGACTTGAACCCTGACTTCGGCGGCAACATCTATGTGATGACCTCTGGTGTACAGCCCAATCGAAAGTTCATCGTTAGCTGGGACGACGTTCATGTAAATAATGACCAGATCCCCAATGGGGGAAGTTTTCAAGTCATTCTTGCAGAAGGTAGCAGCCAGATACTGTTCCAGTACAAAGACGTAATATTCAACAGTACTGACGACAATGGCAATAACGCAACGGTTGGGATTGAGAATATTGAAGGCACAAAAGGCGTACAGTATTCCCACAATACGCCATCGATAAACAATAATATGGCGATACAGTTCAAGCCCATCAGACGCCCTACTGCCACTGCTGGAGGACCGTATCAGAGTGAAGTAGATCAAGCCGTCAACTTTACCAGTACGGTGAGTTCGCCTTTGGCCGGCGCGATTTTCACCTATAGTTGGGATTTTGGTGATGGCTCGTCGAGCACGGAACCACATCCGACCCATACCTATAGTCAACGTGGAATTTTCGAAGTCACGCTAGTTGTAAACGATGGCAACGAAGATTCTTTACCCGCGTTAACTTCTGTTGTAGTTGGGTCTAACCTGTCTCCTATCGCGCATGCTGGTGGGCCCTATACCGGATTTGCTCAACAGAATATTGCCTTCGACGGAAGTCAGTCCAGCGATCAAGACGGCGATGCCTTGAGCTACCTCTGGGATTTTGGGGATGGCAGCAACGGATTCGGTATTTTTCCGTCGCACACATATGCTGCCCCTGGAAATTACATTGTTACACTTGTCGTGCATGATGGA
This sequence comes from Gammaproteobacteria bacterium, assembly GCA_029881255.1. NCBI lineage: Bacteria > Pseudomonadati > Pseudomonadota > Gammaproteobacteria > Gammaproteobacteria bacterium. The sequence goes on from JAOUMY010000002.1 coordinate 86,214, forward strand.
TTTGATACCTCGGCCCCCGCGACTGCTAGTGTTTCCGTAGAGAATCAAGCACCGGTTGCGGTAATTGACGCGCCCTCGCGCGGTGCAGCCAATATTCCCATTCATTTTAGCGCGAGTTCATCGCACGATCCTGATCTGCAGACGCTAACCTATTCTTGGGATTTCGGCGATGGACAAAGCTTATCACTGGAAAACCCCAGCCATGAATTCAGTAGCACAGGATTATTTACCGTCACACTTACCGTAAGCGACGGCGCATTAACAGACAGCGTACAACACCAAATTGAAATCGTCACAAACACTCAGCCGGTCGCAGATCCAGGTGGCCCTTATCAAGAATATGTCGGCAACTCGATTACCTTTGATGGCTCAGGCTCTTTTGATGCAGACGGAGACGCACTAACTTACGTATGGGGCTTTGGTGATGGCAATAGCGCAAACGGAATCGCGCCTACACATACGTACGCCAACAAAGGCAGTTATAACCTATCACTACTTGTGAATGACGGCCTCAGTGACTCGCAAATAGCGAACACGACAGTAACCGTCCCAAATCGTGCGCCGACAGCTAAAATTACGTCACAGGTTGGTGACAAAATAGATCTTGGCTTGTTCGCTATATTTTCCGGCACTAGCTCTTTCGATCCGGATGGCGACTCGCTAAGTTATTCGTGGAAAGTAAATGGCACTCACGTTTCAACCGCTGCTAATTATTCTCGCGCATTTAGTCAGTACGGCAATTTTTCCATCACATTAACCGTAAGTGACGGAGATGAAGATTCGTTACCCGCAGAAAGAGTTCTTCGCGTTATTACTCCGCCAATTTCCAACGCAGGTGAGTTGCAGGTTTATTCACCAGACGAAACGGCTGAATTAAACGGGGACAATAGTAGCGATATTGATGGCAGAATAAATACCTATGCTTGGCAGCAAACATTTGGGCCAACAGTTGAGGTCATCAACTCAGACGCGAGCCGTGCAAGTTTCGTGGTACCAAGCTCTTCGGTTTTCTGGAAGACGGTTTCCGCTGGAACGAATCATACCTGCGCAATTGACTCGGAACAGGCAATGTGGTGTTGGGGAAGCAATGCTTTCCGGCAGATCAAGCAAAACTCTTCTACTACCGCTACTGCGATTTACCCAAGCCCAGAATCAATTTCAATTGATGGGAACTCGCATTGGAGAGAAGTGTCATCTGGCGGCAGACACACCTGTGCGATTTCAGTCGATGATCGTCTTTTCTGTTGGGGTGATAACTCATTCGGGCAACTTGGCATAGGAAATAACGGCGCCTATCAGGAGGTTGTCACACAAGATAACGTGAAATGGAGAACTGTTAGTGCCGGCGAGTACCACACTTGTGCAATCGATGTGGGAGAGAAACTGTACTGCTGGGGAGATAATTCCGTAGGCAAACTAGGGCTTGGTGATACGCTTCGTAGAGAAACGCCGGAACACGTTGATTCTCCAACAGGTACCGGTTGGAAAAGTGTGGACGCCGCTACATCACATACTTGTGCCCAAGACACACTAAATACTTTGTGGTGCTGGGGAAGCAACAGCTCAGGCCAAATAGGAATCGACGCAACAACAACCGAGCAAACGCAACCTGCGAAAGTTCCAACGCCAAGCCAATCTACATACTGGAAAACGTTCAGTGTGGGAGAATCCCATAGCTGTGCAAAAAGTAGTATTGATGGCAACTTGTACTGCTGGGGAGAAATCTACATAGGGGGTATCGCAACTCCTAATTCCACTTCCAACATATTTACGCCAGCTCAAGTTATCACCGAACACGATTATGTTCAGATATCGAGCGGGAACGGTTTTAACTGCGCACTGGCTACAAGTAAGCAGGTATATTGCTGGGGACGAAATCCCAATGGGGAAAACGGAACGGGTAATTTGCCTTCTACAAGCGCGCCAACAAACCCCATTTTGTTTAATTCGCATATTGCGCTAGTCAGCTCTGGTAAGCATCATTCCTGTGTATTGACCGACCTGGGCTCTATCGCCTGTTGGGGTGAGAATGCCTATAACAAGGTTGCCCCTGACTCTCTTAGCTCGCACAAATCGCCTGTTTTTGCAGCAAGAAATGACAACCTGTTGGGCTTTCAGCTAACGGTTACAGACGACGATGGGCTAACGTCCACAGACAATACCAATATTGTCATTAACCAGCGTCCGATTGCGGTTACGCCTGGCTATGTTTCGTCTAATCAGAATCTCAACATCGTGATCAATGGTTCAGCTTCTTATGACGCTGAACTTTCAGATATCAGCTACGCATGGAGACTGGGTGGAGAGCTTATATCTACTGACCCGGTGCTGACGCACACGTTCGCAGAAGCGGGAGAGTATAGCGTACAGCTCACAGTTAATGACGGATATACAGACTCTTTGGCTTCAAGCACCACGGTGTTCATCAATACCATGCCAACGGCTCAAGATGACAACGTCACTGTACTCGAAGATAAGACACTAGTTATTGATGTGTTGGCAAACGACTCTGATGAATCGTTAGACAGCATAATCATTGGCTTTAGCCAGCCGTCGCATGGCTACCTGACTCTTGAAAGCAATCGGTTCTCGTACACACCTATTGCAAATTACTCAGGGCCAGATAGCTTTGAATATACGGTTACTGACGCAATGGGTCTACAAAGCACCGCAAACGTGCTCATCGATGTAATAGCAGTAAACGATGTTCCAGAAATAAATAATCTGGCTTTACAAACGCAAGAAGACGCACCTGTATCCGGTATTCTAGTCGCCCACGATGTCGATAGTAACGATATAAGCTTTACAATACATTCCCCTCCCCAGAATGGAAAAATAGAGGGTCTAAATACGAATACTGGCGAATTTACTTTTGTTCCTGCAGCAAATTTTTCGGGAACTATAGAGTTCGAAGCACTCGCAAGCGACGGCATAGACAATTCACTACCAGCAAAAGTCAAAATAGATGTGCTCGCAATAAACGATAGCCCTGTTGCCGCGGATGATTATTATGTAACGCTTGAAGGGCAAAATCTGAAAACTGGAAATGTTCTTGGGAACGATACTGATGTTGACGGCGACGTTTTGATGGTGCTGCAGTTAGAACAGCCCCAAAACGGGACGGCGTACTCGAATAACGATGGCACTTTTACCTATACGCCAAATGAAGGATATACAGGAGAAGATAGTTTTAGCTACACGATTTCAGACGGACATCAAGGTCGCGACGATGCTATCGTCCACATTACTGTCAATCCCTACACAGACGAAACACCGATATCACCAGTTGTCTTTAACATCGAAGACTTGCTACTAGATATCGATAAGGAAAAACACGTCTTCCGCATAAAACCGGAAGCCCCTCCAATCAACGACATCACCTTACGCTATTACACTACGGACGGTAGCGCCGAGTTAGATAGCGAATTTGGCGCAATCGAAGGAAGTCTTCATTGGGCTAGCGGAGACGCAACAGAAAGAGAAATACCTATACCACTTCTAAAAAACAAATTTGAACACGACCTGCACTTCAACCTGGTATTTGTCGTTGAATCAGGGTATGCCATTTTCGAGAACGGAAGTCTGGCAGTGATTACGATTCCTAAAAACAATCCCGGCCCAAAACCTAAGAAAAGCGCCATATCGTTTTCACTTCTAATTTTCATACTCTTAATTGGTATTCTTAGAGGAAACCATCAACTACGACATTTCAGAAAAAGCTCTCAAGCCCGCCCTTATAATCCAACCCTCTTGTCACCCGAAAGTGTGTAGATTTGCAAATTTTACTAAAAACCTAACACCAAGGTATTAATCCAAAAGAAGAAAATTCATCTATTTTTCACCGTCTTGCTCAAGATTCGCCAAATTAATGCCGTTACAGTGTGTGATTAAATGGGAAATCGCTGGTTTTTATTATGCCAATGATCATAAACACTAACACGATGGCGCTGAACGCCAATAAGGCGTACAACCGCAACTCTGAGACGCTAAGCACCTCCATGCGTAGGCTTTCGTCTGGCTTGCGTATCAATAGCGCTAAAGACGATGCGGCAGGCCTCGCGATTTCCGAACGATTTACTACGCAGGTGCGCGGACTGACGGTAGCGACACGAAACGTGAATGATGGCATTTCCATGTTGCAAACTGCCGAAGGTGCAATGCAAGAAATCTCCAACATGTTGCAGCGTATGCGTGAACTATCAGTTCAGGCTGCTAACGCAACTAACTCCGTCGGTGATCGCCGCGCTCTACAGCTAGAAGTCTCGCAACTCGTTACTGAAGTTACACGCATTGCCGAAACGACGAATTTCAACGGGGTTAAAATCCTGAATGACTACGCTAAGGTTGGCCCGCAAGGGAAAGAATCCGAAGTCATTGATGCCTTGAAACGTGGCTGGCTTGAAGCCAGCGAAACAGCCTTGAACCGGTATTTCGGTCTAAGCCTCAAGAACGCCACCATGACGGTATCTCTATACAATGACCCTACGGATGCTGCATGGGGACGAGCAGGCGGCGCTCCAGGAAATCTGAGCTATATGCTCAATATGGCCTACCTAAACAATGTAGAAATCGATCTAAAAAATGGTGGTAATGGCCCGTTCTATATGGATCGACTTGCTGCACATGAGTTGGTGCATGCGGCAATGGCGAATGAAGGGATGATCATCGCGGGAGAAAACTGGTTTACCGAGGGAACTGCGGAATTGCTCCCTGGCGGTGATGAACGCGTTGAAAGCGAAGGTGGCATTAGCGCAGTAATGGCGGCCAATGATCTAACCGCCTGGCCCGCTGCCCCAGCAATCGGATCTAGCGGCCAATACGCCAAGGCCTACCTGGCCGTACGCTATATCCATTCCAAGGCGGGAGGATATGACCAGGACAATGTGAACATTTCCGGAATCGGTCGCGTATTCGACCTGATGCGACAGGGAAACACTCTGCTCGACTCCATAAATACGGCAACCGGTGAAAACTACGCCGCCATGGCCGACTTTCATGCCGACTTTAATGCAAACGGCGAAGCCTACCTGTTAGCCAATGGTTACGAGGAAGGCGACGGCGATACGGGAGCTGTCGGTGGTAGAAACGCAGAGAACGGTGATTACTACCGGGATACAAGCGCGGAACACGTGATCTACGACATGAATCACTATCAACAAAATCCCACCGAAGCAGACATCAAATGGGCGGTAGAAGAATCATCAAATTCGAGCGGCTATGCCCAGTACCTGCAATTCCAGGCCGGAGCGAATCCGTATCAGGTCATACAGGCAGGTTTCGTATCTGCAAGTGCAAAGTCTTTGGGTATTGACGATCTCGATCTTGTCGAATATTCAGGCGTCGCAATTGGCGACGTTGATACCGCTCTCGATTTTATCAACGCACAACGGGCGCGCCTGGGTGCACAGATGAGTCGACTCGAAAGTACAATACGTAATAACGAAAACAATATAGAAAACCTTTCCGCATCACGCTCTCGCATACGCGATGCGGACTACGCGGTTGAAATGGCCGATTTCACTCGCAGCCAGATTCTAAGCAATGCCTCAACCGCGATGACGGCACAGGCACAGCAAGTACCTTCTCTAGCCCTGAGTCTACTACAAGGCTTGTAATCGGTTCTTTTAGTCTCCAGTCAACTCTGAAATTCTACCCATATTCTTTCCGCAAATAGTCAATCAAAAAACACAAGCTATTTAGATCAACTACTTTATTACATAATTCAGGAACAAGGTGAATTGCCTTTCTGTCTTTTCTTCCTCTACGTAAAAATAAATGTCGTCATAGCTATCGATATAGCCGTAACGTTTAATAATAGTATTCTTCAGTCCTATGCCCAATCGTGAAAATTGATATTGCAATTTAAACTCGTGACGAGAAATGTCGTCATTGTAGTTATAATATCGCAGTTGAATTTCCTCGAATCGATTGTATTTGTCGATGGAGTCATAGCGATGAAGACTTCCGCGGTATGATAGGCTCCAATCACCTACTTCCAGAATCAGATCTGCGCGAGCTGTCCAGCCAAAAGCGTAATAGTAGCCGAGCGTCGAAGTGACAACGCGTATATCAAAGAGATCGATATAGTTGTCGAGTTGCTCCAATGCCAGGGCATCAATCATGGCGAAGTCGTAGTACGCCCCCAATTGGATTCGATAGTCGAATATGCCAAAACGATTTCGAACGAGACTAGATACGCCGAGCAGATTTACCGCGCCAAACCAATCCTGATTTGCATTGTAGAGCCTGGTTTCGAACTCGATACCGCTAGCCAATCCAACTAAGAGCTGATGACGCCGAGTACGGGTTGATCGTTCTACAACTCCTTTAAATGCAATGTCAGCAACCGTTGCGAAGTCGATACTTCCCGATGTGTTATCGATTCGTGCATTAAGACTCGCGTATGCTACATAATTGCTCGTTTCCCGTTGAGCAATTCGATCCCGCACACTCTCGAATCCAAGAGAAAGCGTTTGAAATATTTCATTGCCGTAGGCTCTCTGTGAATACCCCACTTGAATATCAAAGTTTCCATAAACCGGTGTTTGGTATCGTATATCCCTCGCACTTCCAATCGCAGCGAAAGGGTCGAATAAATAGGACGCCCAAGCCCAATCTTTTTGCCTACGTAAAAGCGGCGCAATCTGGAACATCGCCTCCCCCAAAGAGCTGCCGCCAAACCCGGTCAATATTTGGTCGCCTATGCTGAAAACTTCTCGATATTCGATACCATATTCCCAGACGATGGAACCCAGGTGGCTAAATATCAGGCCATGAAAAAAGTCGAGCTTATTGATTCTTGCCATCTGATGGTAGGACGCACCTGTATACGTGTGCCCCCAATTGAAGTAGCGGTAGTTGGTGTCGTAGGAAAAATCCGTCCAATCCGAGTACTCACCTTGTCCAGACTGATTGAGCTCATGATCCGGTTCGCTGAGATCCAGTCGAATATAGTACAGCCCCGTATACGCCCCAAGTAATCCACCCAAATGCAGACTTGCCTTACCGAGCCTGTCCTGGTACGTATCGGCCACACAAATACTGCCGCTCAATAAGGCGCAGACAAAGGCGATTTGACGTAATGCTTTCGTTTTCAAGAAATTTTGTAAATATATTTGAATTATTTGTTGCTACGGTCTCGTCGAGATCTTCTTATAGCATTTTGATTCTACGATGAACGCATCATAAACATTTCATATGACTAAAGAAAGCATCCCGAGAGAAACCCCAGCCAACCGGATATAAGCCAATGATAGCGTTTCTCCTGCTCGCTATTGTCGGCCAATAACGCACGAAACAATCGATAGTACTAGCGTTTTTCCTATGTAAATCATGGCCTTTTCTTCATTGCATACTTGGACTTAAACTAGAAGCGAAATTCATATCTAACACTATACCGCCTGCGGCCGATGTAGCTTTTATGAGATGTTGATATCAGGGGATCACCATGAAAATCGACGCCAGCAAAGTGATGACGACCTCATCACATCAGTCAGTTCGACGCCATGAATTTACCGAGATAGGCGAAAGAACAAAAACGCTCACTGTGCCAGTTACCAACGTGCGTACGGCACCGAAAAATCAACTGAATCTACTACCAATAAATCCAAGACCAGCAGGCAAAACCTTACCACCGAATCTGCGTTCTCGTCATACCAGAATTGTAGACACTCCAAACGTTCAAACAGATGAGAAACCAGAGCAAATTCGCTCCGCTTCTTTACATAGCCTAAAAACACTGGTCGAGGCCTTTTTCGGTAAACCAATCAAACTCATCAATATCGACGACTTTCAAGGTAGTACGACCGAAGCCATGAACGATGTCATTGAAAGCCAGCGAGGCCTGCCTGGCACTGGCGATCAGATCTCAGGAACGGCGCAACTAAATTCCCGTCGTATACGACAGGAGTCTTTGTTCGAAGAAGAATGCAGTCGCTACAATGTAGCAAGCAGCATTCAAACCTTAGATGGTCGTAAAATTGAAATCGATTTGAGCCTCACCATGAGTCGCGAATTCAAAATGATGCGGCTAACCGAAATCAGCGAAGAGGAAATACGCAAGATTGTTGACCCGTTGGTCATAAATCTGGACGTAAATAGTGTTTCATTGAGTCAGTCGACATTTAATTTTGATTTGGATGCCAACGGTAGCACGGAAAAGCTATCTAGCTTAAAGAAAGGCAGCGGTTTCCTTGTGCTCGATAGAAACGGCGACCGCGTAATCAATGACGGAAGCGAAATGTTTGGCGCGATTAGCGGTGACGGTTTTGCCGAGCTTCGTAAATTCGATGAAGATAGCAATGGCTTTATCGACGAGGGAGATTCCATATTCTCGGAGCTTGAAATCTGGCTAAAAGACGACAGTGGTAACGACACGCTCATTGGACTCGCACAGGCGAATATTGGCGCGATTTCCTTGCATGCATCGGAAACACCGTTTAGCCTCAACGATCAACAAGACAACGCCCAGCTGGGACAAATTCGCAATACCGCTTTCTATCTTACGGAAGACGGTGAGGCCGGTTTTATTCAGCAGGTAGACTTTCTGGTTTAGCTCTCCTGGTCGCAAAATTATTGCACAGGATGACAACCTTACCCGTTTGATGGCTGGCAAATTCACACCGACAGAAATCCTATGGCCTTTTGATGACTATAGCCGACTCGGTAGCGGCGGCAGTGGACAATCAAGACTACTTGCCACGACATGTAACACATCGTTACCCACGGCAGTCACTATATTATCGGCGGCGAGACAGGCGACTGCCGCCCTGAGGATCTTACGCTTGATCAGTGGTTTGGCATCGGCCAGTTGGTTAAGCGCCTTGTCCAGTTCTGCAATCAGCACTTTCTCGCGTGGAAGCATCGTAAGCGCACCTGCGCCTATTTCTGCTTTCGCAGCGTCGAAGGCTGCATGCGCCGCGGCCTGGTCACTGTGTTCCAGATATGACAGCGCCGACAGAAGAAACTCCAGTTCCTTCTTTACTGCGCCTAGATGATTATGCCTATGACTTCTTTTCTTCAAACCAAAGGCATCATCAACCTTTTCTTTCAAAAGACGAAAGGCTATCCATTCATCTATACTGAGTTTGTTATCCGACACGATGATTCGTTTGATATTTTCCTGAAAAACCAGGTATTGCTCCTTGGAGAGCGCACGTATTGCCGGAAAACACAACTCAAAAAGTGGCAGGCGCAGGTCTTTTGGCAGAATGTTAATCTCATCAAAAAGCACTTGAGTCTTCTCAAACACCTGAGTGTCAGCGTATCGTTTTAGTATCACCCACTGATCTTCTCTGGCATTAGGGTCCGCATGCAATAGTAAGGCATAAACTACTGCGCGTGCGCCATACGGATCATATGCCTCACGCTTCAGGCCATCGGGTAGCTTGGCAATAATATCTTGCGCAATGGCCAAATCAGCTTGCGTAGGGTGGCCGATGCGATCTATGGCCTGATACACTTCAGCCAGCGTCACCACCATCGCCAGTTTCTTTTGTTTATTCGCTTCGTTTCGACTACTTTGGAATTCCGGTGCTGAAATTTCGTTTTTCGGCTTTACAAACCGTCCATTCCAATTGGGTTGTATGCGTCGAATCCGATCTTTTAACGGTGGATGAGTAGAAAACAGGAAACCAGAAACACCTTTGGAAAAATAGGCATGGCTGTATTGACTCGCCGCCGGAGACATTAGTAGCGATCCCACGCTACCACCACCAATCTTTTTGAGCGCACCCGCAATACTCGACGGATTGCGCGTATATTGTACAGCAGCCGCATCAGCGAGATATTCCCGTTGTCTACTGATGACGGCTTTTATCCACTTACCAAAAAATACGCCGATATAACCTGCGACAAATAACAACAGGCCGAAGGCAAAAAATATCAACGCCGCATTTCTGCTGTCCTTGCTGCTGCGGAAGCCGCTCACATGACGACTCGCTCGCAACACGTAGTAGCCTATTTCACCCAGCAATACGATTCCGCCTATGATGCCCATCAGACGTATATTCATACGCATGTCGCCATTGAAGATATGACTGAATTCATGCGCGACGACGCCTTGCAACTCATCGCGGGTCAACATAGTGACTGCGCCACGAGTGACCCCTATCACGGCATCATTTGGAGACCAACCGGCGGCAAAGGCGTTTATACTGCTTTCCTCCAGCAGATAGACGCTAGGCACCGGTGTGCCAGAAGCGATCGCCATCTCAGCCACGACATTCAGTATGCGTTTGTGTACAACAGCATTGCTGTTTTGCGGTATTAGTCGGCCACCCAAAGCCTCTGCTATAGATCGACCTCCTCCGCGAAGTTCCATCGTTTTCACTAAACTACCAAGGGCGATAACACCGAGTGTAAAAAGTGATACGACGACTACAAACTGCAAATTGAAAGCAGCCTCAAGCTCAGCAAGCGTGGAAGGAAAAACGTCGGTATTGCTATAGGACAGCAATCCCAACGCAACGATATCAATGATAGCAACAAGCGAAATCACCGAAAGCAGGAAAAGAAAAATCAATACGCCGGTATTGCGTTTCGCGACAGCCTGGGCTTCAAAATAATTCATCGCTTATTACGCCATTGGCTAAAAAGATACCTTAGGCGCTTTTTGAAAGGCGGCGCTATCTTCAAATTGTAGCTGTTGTGCGTCTCGTGAGTGACCAAATGCACCGGCTAGCACGACTTGCGGGAAGGATTGCTTGTAGGTATTGTACTCCATGACTGAATCATTGAATGCCTGTCTTGCAAATGCCACGCGATTCTCCGTGCTGGTCAATTCCTCGGACAGCTGCATCATATTCTGATTGGCTTTCAGGTCGGGATAGGCCTCCATAACTACATTGAGTTTGCCCATTGCCCCAGCAAGGCCGGATTCCGCGGAGGAGAGCTTGCGTATGGCGTCAGGATTTGCAGGATCCTCATGAGCAGCCGTAAGTCCTTCACTCGCGGCATTACGTGCCGCAATAACCGCTTCCAGGGTTTCACGTTCATGTGACATATATCCCTTGGCAGTTTCAATCAGGTTCGGTATCAAATCATAGCGACGTTTTAGTTGTACTTCGATTTGCGCAAACGCATTGGTAATGCGATTTTTTAGTGCCACCAATTGATTGAATATAGCAATCACATAAAGTACCACTGCCCCAATGACAGCCAAGGTGATGATGGTCGACGTTTCCATTATTTTCCCTCTTTTATATTTACTTAATTCAACGATGGCCATAGCGGCGCTGAACATTCCTCAGGATGAGTCTCACACCAATGAGAATCATCTTCTTCCGGCATTTTCTTTTCGCGACTGTCTTCATAGATATAGACAAAAATGGCGAAGAGAATAAGCGACACGATAAGACTTTTTTGCATCGCCTGCATCACATCCTGTTTTTCTCTTTGAGCCTTCCGATAAAAATAGATGCCCGGGATAAGAAGACACGCGGCTATCCCAATCACAGAGACTAATAACATATTGAATTCGTGCACAGATACTCCTCAGACAAACTTTCGCTTGCGCAAATAGCCTAATCAGCCCAGCCTATGATAACAAAAGACGTGTGACAGGGTTGATACTATGACAAGTCTTTCCTGGCAATAACCACCATATAATACGACGTCCATCCGTATGGCCCCCTCCTTGAGTTATGGCCGGACGATACGCCTCTCGTCTATGTGTTTTACAGGATACTTTACCAACATTGAAAAAATTGTAGTAGACACCGCTGAGCGTCTGGCGGTTCATTTTCCGTTCGCGTGAATCAGGTGTTTGGGTATCCCCTGTTGAATGCCCGACCACCATAGCTACGTCAAGCTGCGTGCAATTACAAGCAGCCGCCCCATTGTTTCAATATTGGTTCGAACAGGCTATCCTCGGTAGAACTTGCTAAAACCGGTGATTTCAGAGAGAATCCGGCCAGGATTTACCCTTTTTGCGTTACTATTGGCGACTCTTTGGAGTTGGCCCTCGCAGGACAGAAGCATGAAAGCCGCCTATATCATCTCCACATTGTTGTTTCGTTTCAGTGCCATCGCCACAATTTTGGCGATCGTTTTGGGAATCGTATTTATTCCTATGGCAGTTGATCCTATGCCTGTATTGAAAGTGATTGGACCGGCGGCAATACTCGGCGGGGCATTGACGGTTACTTTTAAACTTGTTGCAAACAAAGCCAAACTGTCAATTCTCGAAAGTATGAAAAACACCTAGCAATTGCCTTTATCGTTTCGTTCTGTATGGGAATTACCCCCAATTCACTCGCCGTATGTGAACTGGTGCAATGAACTTCTTATCGCTATATAGCGATTTCCCCTCCTCCGGGTTTCTTCGAACCCAGCCGAAAAGTTTATGAGATGATTTTTTTCGGTATACCCCTGTTTCTTTATTTCTGTGGTCTATACTTTAAATCGCCTTTTCCAAACATTACCCAAAGGGGGTATCCTATGTTTTGTAAGTCAGCTCTACTCACACTTTGCCTTACCATAGCATTTATCTCTCCTACCTTCGCCGGAGAAACGGAATCAATCAAAACGATGGCCAACATCATGTTGCATCTCAATCACTATCCAAGTGACGCCGAAAAGCAACAGTTATCCAGTATCGCCAATTCCTCAACTGACGAGGGAGTGAAAACTGTCGCCGCGGCGATACTCAACCTGGAACACGCTGCATCGGCTGCCGACAAGCAGCGCCTGCAAATTGTAATCGATGACGACAAGACAAATCAGAACATTCGCACCTTGGCAAGTATTGTGCGGAATCTGAATCACAAACCAAGCAGTGAGGACAAACAACAGCTATCGAGTATGATGAGCTTTGCGGGAAACTAACCAACGATACATTAGTACTTGCGAATGGCCCCGACAGTCCAGTCGGGGCCTAATCAATAGTGATTATGCGTCCTGCTAAACCCTAGAACAATTGCTTTACTATTTTTTTACAAAGTCCTAAGTACAAACAATTTAAACTTACGTCCCTACTTTTAACGCCTCAACATTTGAATTCTCCGTCTCACCTTCATTAGCATCGTAATCCAGCTGAAAGAAATGTATCGATTTTCATGACGAATAAATTCATATTTCAGTAGTTACTCATCGGAGTGTTCTTATTCTGCGGTAAAGTGACGAATAGATACCATGCTTGACAATATGAATTTGCCGTTGATACCGCCTAATGTTGGCTTCCCTCTACTCACAAAGCGGGATATGGCAGTACTTCCCACCGGGCTTTTGCCGAGATCTACTGCTTCGATCGATTATAGTTGCGAGCGACTTTTCCCATGTGGGCACAATTCTGTTTATAATGCCCATTTTTCTACACTTTTTTAAACGCGGTCAAACACGTCAATTAGTATTTGAATATATCATGTTAGTAAACATTGATATCCGATCGCTAATACAAGGACTATTATGAAGCTGACGGGGAAACGGTGACCAAGAAAACAACAGCTCGCCTAGGCAAGTTCATCACTCCGGTAATAAATAGTGAGTACGAACGTATTTCTTTATACGAAAAGCTTGACGACAAACAGTCAAGTAAAGCGATCTGGCTAAGTGGCGCTGCCGGGACAGGCAAAACCTCTGTCGTCAGCAGTTATATACGAAAGCGGAAAAAACCATATCTCTGGTTTCAGATGGACAAATCCGACCAAAGCCTCGCCTCCTTTGTTCGCAGTCTTTCAGCGTGTATCGAAAACAGCTTTTTTTCCAATGGGAAAACACTTCCGAAATTTACTGCCGAATATCATCGCGGCGTAGAAGCTTTTGGGCGCCAGTACGCTAGAGAATTATGCAAGGGACTTTCAAAGCCTGTGCACATCATCTTTGATGACTTCCACATTGTAGGTGAATCGTTTCCGCTAATTGAATTCATAAACGCCTTACTGGAAGAAATCTCTTCTTCAGTCAGACTCATCATAGTGAGCCGACAACCACCGCCGCAAAAAATTGCAGCCAAATCCGTTTATAGCGACCTGGCGCATATTTCAGGTCAGGAGCTGTATTTGAGCCAAGCTGAAGTCAGCGATTTTATTTGCAAGGCGATACCAAACCAGGACATCAGTGAAGAAGTGCTCGACACGATGATGAGTCTGAGCAAAGGCTGGATCGCAGCACTTGTACTCCTGGTGCGGCAACTGCACAGCGGCCATAGCCTTTGCGCCATAGAAAGCCTTCTCGACCAGGAGTTGCTTGCTTTTTTTTCACAACAGGTAATTACAGATCTCACTGAGACTGAGAAATCAACCTTGATGAAACTCTCGTTTCTACCGGGATTCACCCTGGGGAATGCAACTCAGATTTGTGGTGACTCAACGCCAGCAGCGATTATAAATCGACTTATCGGCAATAATTACTTTATTCAAATTAAAGAAGGGAAAATTCGACACCATGTTTTTCATCCGCTCTTTAAAAACTATCTGCGTGACGAGGCGGAAGTATATTTCAACGTTGAAGAAAAGAACGAAATCCGGCGACGAGCCGCCAATATACTGGTAAACGCAGGACAACTAGACGAAGCCATAGGCTACTTTTGCGAACTCAATGCGTGGAACGAGATCGCTAAAATCATCCAGCGCGTTGGCGAGCAATTCATTGCTAATGGACAACACCAACAGCTCGTCGATTGGTGCGACAAAATACCCGCGGACATTTTGTCTGAACTTGCCTGGCCCATGTACTGGTATGGTATTGCCTTGCAGACAAGCAAGCCTCTCCTAGGAAAATCTTATCTAACGAAGGCCTATAGCGTTTTTAAAGAAAAAGGCGATACGGACGGTATGTATCATACCTGGCCGGCCATAATCGAAAACATCACCAGCGTCTGGGATGATTTTCACCCATTAAACTATTGGCTAGACGAATTGGCGGAACTTGAACAAAAAAAGAAGAAGATACCTGGTTTGGAATTAAAGGCAAAAATATTTGGATTCAAAGTTATGGCCCTGGGCTATGCAAGACCTCATGATGAGATACTTCATCAGGCGATCAAAAAGCTTGAACTGCTCTTTCGGCTTATCCCTATCCCCAAATTTCGCGCCTTGCTTGGAGCTCAGCTAATGTGGATCTACTCCTGGCAAGGTGAGAACAATAAAATGGCTGCAATGTCGCATACCTTGCAAGCATGTTTGAACATGGATAGCGTCCCCACTCTTCATAAAATTGTACTAAGTGCATTGATGGCGCAGGTGGATTGGGCGCAAATGAGCCTCGAAACAAAACATATCGATAGATGTAAAACCTTGTCCGATGAGCATGGCGTGCATGTGCTCGACTTTCTTGTCAATTGCCAGGAAGTCTACACCTTTGCAGCCTATAACGAAATCGTGAAAGCCAGGGATGCCTTACGCTCCCTGGAACAGAAAATAAACTATGAACACAAGGGAGAGCTTGGACACTTTCAATATCTGTCTGCATGGTTAAGTTTTCTGGAAGGTGACAATGCGCTGGCTAGCGAGCTTCTGGCTTCGGCAGATGAACTAAACGGGCATTTAGGCTCTCCCTTTGGAAGCGCGCTGGTAAAAACAATAAGAGCACAGATTTACGCCGAACAAGGCCAACATGCGTTGGCAGTTTCTACTATTAACGCCACAGAATCATTGGCTCAGGCTATGCGTAGTCGTGGTTTGCTTTACATGTGTTACCTCACTCGCGCCTGGATTGCTAAAAACGAAGGTGATATGGGGCAATGTCTACTCTATATCGAGAAAAGCTTTTCTCTCGGCAGCGCTATCAATGCCTTTTGTTTCCCACTGTTCAGACGTGATGTCGTGTACGACTTGGTAACCATTGCAATTCAAAACAATATACAAGCCACCTACACCCGGGTACTGATAAAAAGACATCGATTCACGCCATCGGTGGAGACGTCGCATCTATCAGGCTGGCCCTGGCGAATCAAAATACACACCTTGGGCAGGTTTGAGCTCATCGTCAATGACGAGCCCTATTCACCGGGAAGAAAGTCTCAAAAGAGAGTCATGGACTTGTTAAAGAGTTTACTCATTGCCGATGGAAGGCCTCGAACAATAGAGAGTATTTCTCAGTTTCTATGGCCGGACCTGGATGGCGATGCTGCACGTAAGGCTTGCCTAACAGCGCTGTATCGCTTGCGGCAAATTATGGGGGTCGATTCCATTATACAGACCGAAGGGCTAATACACATCAATCGAGATATTGTGTGGGTAGATACCCGTACACTGGAAAAACAGTGTAACAACATTGTACGCACTCAAGAAATATCTCTTCTGCAACTGGATGAAGACACAAAACAACTATTTGAGATATATCAGGGAGACTTTCTCAACGGCGACGAAACTGACGCCAAAATCATTAGTCGACGAGAACATTTGAAAGACACCTATATACGCGCTCTGTTGACCCTGGCGGAAAGATTTTATCAGATTGGACAGTTCGAAAAGGCCTTGTCTATTTATCAACATGGTAGTCGGTCAGGCATTTTTGACGAGCGATTTTACACTGGAAAAATGCGCTGTCTGTACAAACTCGGAAGACCGTCAGAGGCAATTTATACCTACCGCAAATGTAGGGAGATATTTTCACAAACGCTGGGCGTCTCCCCTTCAGACGACATGGAAGCCTTACGACAACGCATACAAAATTCGTCCCGAATTAAAGAAGGTTAACGAATATCCTGGTCTGCCAGGCTTTGGCTTCCCAACTTCACTTGGACACTATCATCGTCAACAGCTGTTTACCATTGTCCTCCGAGAGCTCTACGCTACCAGTGTGTGGCCAAGCCACAACCTGATCCATTTTGGATATTAAACTATCCATTTCACTTTCAGATGTTGCCTGAACTTGAATCTTGCATAAATTCTGTCGACATTCCACGCCTAATAGATCTGCCCCCTGCGCCTGCAATTCGACAAAGCCGCTTACGATTACACTCTCCGCATTATTCCCCCAGTCAGAGCGTCCTGCCTCACCCTCGAAGTCTTTTATGTGGGTTGATACGAAAGTGTCTCTCTCGTACTCTTGAGCATCTTCCGACATATCTGCGCGCTTATCCTGGGCATTGCGCTCTGTTCGTGCTGATTTTTTTCCACTACCTTCGCCGCTGAGTGACACACTCATCAACGCTTTGAATAACTCCGCATTCTCCTGCTCCAGAGACTTCTGAGAGGCAGATATATCATGGAATTCTTTTTCCAATTGACTGAGTCTTTCGGAAATCTCGTGACGCTGTGTCATCTGATGCTGTTGTTCACTCCTAACCAATATCGACTCATTGGTGCCGTTTTTTACAGAAGGCGTACTATTAGAAAAAATCGTCAGGTTTGCTCCCAGGCTCAAGGCAACAGCGCTAGCGATAACCAAAATTGGTCTCTCTATCATTGTAAGTTTTCCTTTGCATATTGGCTGATCTGGATAGACGTCTGTGACGTCTATCCAGATATCCGTGAACCGTTAGTATTCTTCCAAAACGTAATAGTTTCTAATCAAAGAACTGGAGTTGTTATATCGACCTGGTATGTTACATCTAAAAAAATAGTCACCCGTCAATTCTCCATTAATGTAGCCCAAGGTCAGTGTCGTGTTACCTGTTCCTGCGGTAGTCGCATAGGCCTGGCTTACATACGCACCATCCTGGTTACGAGACCAAAGCCAGCAGGCAATATTTCCTGTTGCGTGCATATTTCTCACATTGACAACCGCTTTAACGCGATTTCCTGTTGCGTGGACATCACGAACAATAGGGCAGATAACAGTGACCGAGCTTGTCTGCCGATTTTCAATATTTCCGTTCGTCGCTTTTAGCACTTCGCTAAAATTGCTTGTTGCATCACAAGCTATGCCAGCGTAAGACTTTCTTTCAACGGTGGCGAAGGTATTCACCGAAGCAGCCGATGTCAGAATAAGCAATAAGCTTGTAAAGATTTTTTTTCGATTCATAATTTTCTCCATAGTCGGGGTTTTGCGGTATGTTTGACGATACTTTTTAGGCGACAACGCATTGAAAGCAACCACTTTCAACAACTTAGCCACACGTCCCGATAATGGCAGTTCCGGTATACGGATTGATCACCGATTCGCATATTTCACGGCGATTCCGCTTTGATGACTTATGACTACTTGCCGTAGTAGTCTGATAAAGACTTTGAGTGCGTCATTTTGGAGGAGAACTTCCAGGGGACTCTTTCTTCACTGACACCAAATAAAAAGGGCCGCCCACTTGGGCGGCCCAATCTAGCAATTCCCTCAGAATCACATTTCTTGAGAATATTGTTCTTTTCTTCTGAAAAGTACCGGAGCAAACAGAAGCAATGCCAGCCAGTTAAACGCACCGAAGAAGGAGGACTTTTCCTTCGTAGCAGTAGTTGTTTCTGTTCCGCTGTCTGTGGTGGTATCTCCACTGCCAGTATCATCCGTGGTCGCAGGGTCTTCACTCGCGACAGGAAGATCATCGTCAGTCATTTCCACATTTACCGCGCGCAACATAAATCCCGCATACGCGCTGTCCGTGGATGAAACCGAATGACCGATGGTGCCAGTCAACACGGTATCGACGACTGTATTGTCTGTCACGGTAATGGTGACAGTCTGCGCGGTGTTCCAGTTTGCCGGTGTAAATGTCACTGTTGACGACGAGACATTCAATCTTGAAGACGGCGTCAGTGTGACAGTGACGTCTGCCAGAGGCTCACTCATCAACACCAGTGTATAGGTATCACCCACGCCACCTTCATCGACGAAGGTCGCGTCGTCAGACTCTGTCAAACCTATGCCCAGAATATCGTTGTCAACCAGGCCTACACTGACCGCGTCCACTGCGATCGCATTGTAGTCGCCATCCGTAGAGCTCACTGTATGGCCAATAGTTGCATTATTGGTCACGTCCACGACGCTGTTTTCAAGAGGTGTTACAACCACGCTTTGCGGCGTACTCCAGTTTGCCGTCGTAAAGGTCAATGTGCTTGTAGCTACTGACACACGGGAAGATGGAGACAAGGTCACAATAACATCGGCCGTCGGCTGGGTTGCGAGCTCAATCGTATAACTCAACGATGCACCACCCTCATCGGTAGCAAAACCCGCCGGAATGTTCAGCAGCACTGCCGGTGTATCGTTGTCGTTTACGATTACCGCAACACTGGCGGCAGAGGCAGCGGCATAGGCCGTGTCAGCACTGCTGATCGCATGACTAATGGTGTCGCTGTGAACCATTTCAATCGCGCTGTCATCTACCGCATCTACCGTTACCGTTTGCGCAGTGTTCCAGTTCGTTGAGGTAAACGTCAGACTTGCTGGCGACACAGTGACCTGACCTGTGCTCGTGATGTTGATGACGACATCTGCCGATGGCTGACTGGTCAGCACTACCGTATAGTTATCACCAGAAGCGCCTTCCGTAGCAACCGTATTACTGCCGGAGACCACTACACTCACACCAACCGTATCGTTGTCGCCAATGTTTGCGGTAACGCTGGCAACACCCAGGCCGGAATAGTTTGTGTCGGTACTGGAAGCCACATGTGTGATGGTGTCGGTGTGCGCACCTTCTGCCACGCCATCATCGACAGCAGTAACTGTCAACCCCTGGGCTACGTTCCAGTTGGCCGCAGTAAAAGTCAGACTCGTTGGACTAAGTGTCACTTCACCACCGCTTGAAGGTGTGACGACGACGTTAGCCGATGGCTCTGAAGTCAGCACGACAGAGTAGCTGTCCGTGGCGCCACCCTCTGCCACCGAGGTGCTGGCAGCTGTTTCGGTCACAGTAATACCAGCGCTGTCGTTGTCATTCACCGTCGCTGACACATCGGCAAGCGCGAATCCGTTGTAGAAACTGTCGGTACTCACTACTGTGTGTGTAATTGTGGCCACCGCAGTCGCCTCAACACGC
This sequence comes from Gammaproteobacteria bacterium, assembly GCA_029881255.1. Lineage (NCBI taxonomy): Bacteria > Pseudomonadati > Pseudomonadota > Gammaproteobacteria > Gammaproteobacteria bacterium. The sequence continues at coordinate 106,069 of JAOUMY010000002.1, forward strand.
GCATCGTCGTTGGCAGAAACTGTGATGGTCTGTGGCGTACTCCAGTTTGCAGAGGTAAAGGTCACGCTTGCCGGACTGACTCCCAGTTCAGTGCCCCCCGCCAGCGTGATGCTAACGTCCGCCGTCGGCTCAGTCGCCAGTACCAGCGTATAGGTATCAGTAGCACCGCCTTCGCTAACAGTCGTACTGCCACCGCTCTGGCTGACGGTGATGGAAGCCGTATCATTATCGGTAACATTGACGGCTGTTGCACCCAACACATAGCCATTGTAACTACTATCGATACTGCTGATAGCATAGGTCACGGTGTCCATATTAGGCGCTTCATCGATATTGTCATCAACCGCTGACACGGTAACAGTTTGCGCTGTTGACCAGTTAGCGGATGTAAACGTCAATGTTGATGGCGACAAACTGATCTGGCTGCCAACACTCATGCTTACGGAGACATTCGCCGTGGGTTGTGAGCCAAGGACAATACTCAGCGTATCTGTTGCACCACCTTCCACGACCAGCGTCGAGCCGCCGGACTCTGTCCTGCTTACTGAAGCAACATCATTGTCAGTGACGTTTACATCGAGTGATCCAACAGCAGCGGTATTGTAGGCCGCGTCAGTAGAAGCTGCACTGTGGCTGATCGTGCTCACATAAACAGACTCTGCAATGCTGTCATCAACAGCCGTGACCGTAATCGTCTGTGGTGTGTACCAGTTTGCGGCGGTAAATGTCAGCGATGCAGGCGCTACCGACACTTCCGAATCGAATGAAGGCGTAATCGTCACATCGGCGGCGGGCGGTGCTTTCAGCACAAGGGTATAGGTGTCTGTCGCGCCGCCTTCCGTAACATCGGTTGTACCCGTCTGGGCCAACTCAAAACCGGTTAATGCGTAAAGAGTGCCGTTGTTGGAGAATGCGGTAGACGCCATTGGACCGGCAACAATTGACCAGATCTGATCTGCCGTCAGGCTACCATCGGAAATAGAAACATTCACACCGCCATCGGTACTGGTATAGATATCATCACCCTGGGTGAAAAACGCCGTGCCATTATATGAATGTACATCGTATACGTCCCCCGTATAGGTGTTGCTCGAAACCGCTGTCCAGGTGACACCATCACTACTGGTACGCCAGTCATCGCGGGTAACAATATTGAAATTTGTTCCATCCCAGCGCAAGGCATAAAGATTACGCGAGCTATAGGCGGTCTGCGTCGTCCATGTCACACCCGAATCGCTACTGGTAATTATCGTGCCAGTATTTCCGGAAGCTACGATGTCGGTTCCGTTCGAGGCGATAGCGTGAAGCGTTTGGGTTGTGCCCGATGTCTGCGATGCCCATGTCACAGCGTCACTACTGGTGATGACCACACCGAGATCGCCAACGGCGATATACTTTGTACCGTCGTGCGTTACGCCTCGCAAGGCCTGTGCAACACCACTGCTCTGACTGGTCCAGGTGACACCGTCACTACTGGTAGTGATAACGCCGGAGGATCCAACTGCGATCCACAATCCGTTGAGGAATTCGACGCGCTTAAGATCACTGCTAACACCGCTGGTTCGATTGGTCCATGTCGTCAGGTCAGGACTGGTGGCGATACGCCCGGCCTTGCCAACGGCGACGTAGAGTCCAGCGTTGTATTCATGATCGTATAGCGGACTGTTTGAGTTAGCGCGCACCGTCCACGTCACGCCGTCGGTCGAACTTTCCATCACGCCCATATCGCTGCCCACTACGATGGTAGTCCCACTACTCGCAACATAACCTCGGTTGTTTAGAATGGAGCTCGACGATGTCTGGGAAGTCCATGTTGTGGCATCGGTGCTGGTGAGAATCAACGGCCCAGTAGTCCCGTCACCGGTGACGACTAGTCTGCTACCGTCTTCCACGACATCGACAAGATTTGCTGTCACGCCTGAGGTCTTTGTTGCCCACAGTGCCAACTGCGTGGGGGCTGCGGTGAGAATCTTTCCACCATTGCCGACAATGACAAACAAGCTATTTGTCGCATCGTATATAACTTTGTTCAGACTGGTCGTGACGCCTGATGTGCGTGAGGTCCATGTTGTCAGATCGGTTGATGTGAGGATTTGCCCGGCCGAACCAACTGCTACGTATGTTGTGCCGTCGAAGGCGATAGACATCAGCCAGGTCACTCCCGTATTCGAAGCAGTCCAGGTAACGGCGTCCGTCGATAACAGTATGTTGCTGGAATCCTGCAAGGTCGCTATGAACTGCGTGCCATCATAATAAAGATCTGTCGGTTTATTCGGCATCAGATATGTACTGCTCCAGCTTGCGCCGTCGGTACTGGTGTACACAGCGCTATAACCGGCCATGACAAACTTCGAGCCATCTGACGCGAACTGAGGCAAGGTGAGGGGACTGATATTTCTCAGCGAGGCGTCGTTCCATGTCGAGCCGTCACTGCTATACACGATGTGTCCGGCGGCACCGCCGGCGACAAACACCCCGAGTGTGGCGTCGTAGGCGACGCTAGTGATAGCCTCTCTGGGTAACTCCACAGGTCTGCGTTCCCAGTTTGCGGCGCTTACAAACTCACTACTGAGCAGCGCACCGCAAAGCACAGCAAGCGCTGTAAATCTTTTCCTTGTGTTCATTGAATTCCACCTCACATCGATAATTAATGGCTGAATTTGCCTTCCTCAGCATTAATGTCGCTGCACAGGTATTATCCCGTAGCCCCATACGGGGGGTTACCCCCCCGTATGTGGGGTATTAGAGGCGTATTTCAAAAGGAAAGTCTGTACAGGTAAAACTTGCAATTGTGAACTAACGGAATTAATCGAGCGATTTGTGGAAACAGGTATTATTCCAACCGGATTCAAGTCGTGTGTAGGTGATACTGGAAACGAGACGTCGTATCAGGGTCAGCCCCAGCCCGCCTTCAGCGGAACCGGAGACCGACATTTCTTTTTCTGCAGTCGTGGTCGAACTGATGTCAAATGCTACTCCACTGTCTTGAATACAGATATGTACATCTCGTGGATCAAATGAAATCGAGATTTTAACCTCCCCGAATTCACCCGTATAACCATGCGTAATGATATTGGTCAACCACTCATCAACGACGAGTACCAGACTGGCAGTCAGTTCCTCATCGAGACCATGCGCCAGCAGCGTATCATTGACGTACTGGCGCATATCATGAAGATCGTCCAGACCTATCTGTCTTTCCAGGCTGGTAGATAACATTTTCTGTCTTATGCCTAGAATGAATCCAGTGCTTCATCCAGATTTGTGTATACCTGAAAGAACTGATCAAAGCCCAAGGTCTTTAAAATTCGCGCCACGGCGTCCGAAGGATTGAGTAACTTAACTGCGCCACCCTCGCCTTTGACGGCATTTGAAATGCTGTGAAATGCGCGTAGACCGGCACTTCCCATATAGCTCACACCTGACAGGTCTACCAGGAAATTACTGGCGCCATCTGCAACCAGTTCATTTGCCCGGCTCTCAAGCTCTTTATAGTTGCTGCCATCGAGCTCGCCCTTTAGATGTAAAACAGTAACGTGTTCGCTGCCCTTTTGCTCAAGAACCGTAATATGTAAAGCAGAACTCATAATCACTCCCAAACGTATATGTGAATTGTCTTATCCATTTTGCCGACGACCGACCGCAAGTATGGTGATGTCGTCATATTGATTCGAACTGCCGACAAATCCATTGAGAGCAGAGATAAGCTCAGACACCATGACTTTCGAGTCTGTGCCTGATTGGTGGACTATATCAAAAACCCTGTCCTCCCCAAATAGTTCGCTCTGGTTATTGCGAGCCTCGGTCAGGCCGTCACTAAAGCCTATCAACATGTCCCCCTTGGCAAGCGTCCCTTTTGCCGTAGCATATTTGGCTTGTTCAAAAAGGCCTACCACCGGACCGGTTGTTTCCAGACGCTCGCAAGCACCATTTGTTCTACGAACAATTGGCGCCTCATGTCCTGCATTGATATACGTAAACTCACCCTTTTGGGGATCAATCAAAGCGAAGAACATCGACGCGAACATGCTATCCCGCCCATGCGTCGTTGCCACATAATGATTCACCAGCTGAACGCTGTACACCAGAATCTCTTCATCACTGGGTTTATTGCTTGCATCGGGGCCGACGACGTCGAATGAAAGAGCACTGGATCGCAACAGACTTCTAAAAAGTGTCATGAAAAGCGCTGCACCCACTCCCTTGTCACAAACATCGCCAACGACAACGCCAAACTTGTCGACGGATGTGATCTTGAAATAGTCATAGAAATCACCAGCAACTTCTCGTGCCGCCTGGAAATGGGCTTCAATCTCCCAGCCATCGACGTTCAGCTTTTCCGCAGGTAAAAATCCCCGCTGTATGCGTCGACCGATATCCAGCTCATGCTGGAGGAGCTTCACCTTGACCGCCCGACTGACCGCTTCGCTGACAAACTGTGCTTCGTGATTACACAGCCCCTGTATGATTGAGCGCGCGGCATCAGGCTGATCCTTGATGGCGGCATACAGGGAGTCCTGATGAACGCTGTAGAGTACGCTATCCTTATTGGCCGTAATAGACGCCGTCCGCTGTTGTGGAGAAAGCGCCGCAATCTCACCGAACATTGCCCCTTTATCCAGGCGCGCGATATCGACGTTGCCGTCATGGACTCTGACCTCACCTTCGACCAGGAAAAACATGGTGTCTCCCTGTTCACCTTTCTCCACGATTCGGCTACCGGCAGGGACGTTTCTGGTCTCAACCGCCTCGGCCAGACGCGTGAGCAGCGTGTCTGAGGCATATTGCAGGAAGTGTGTGCGTCGAAGATTGGCGATTTTGTCGTCTATTCTGCTGAGCTGCGGTTCTTCTATTATCTGGTCCATCTTGACTCCATCGTTCCGGGATGACATTTGGGACCATACTCTAGAGCAGTGTCTTTATCGCAGGCTTATGTCGAGCGAGCTATCTTATCATAAGGAATACCGGCCATCCCCCGACAAAAACTGTCCATAAACAGACTGTATGGTCTGTTGAGCTAGTCGAGGGTGACAAACCGAATTTCGCCTCCACACTAAAGCTCAGTTTTAACGATTGCTTGAGTGCAAAAATTTCAATTAAGAAAATCTAATTGCCCTCCCCCCCACTCAGGGGTGCGCTCAGAAATCTGTTTGCCGACATGTAGTCATTGAGAAGTCAGCAACTATTTTATCCGAACATATAGGGAACCTTTCCAATGATTAGATCTTTGAGTTTCGTAGCGATGCTATTGTCCGCGGCCACAGTGAGTGCCGCACCTCCACTTCCTGACGTCAAGGAAGCGCTGAAAATTATCAAATCCAAAAACTACCACATCTTTTCCGCCAAGCAGTTCAAGGTAAAGCCCGAACAATTAAAGGTGGAACTGGTGAAGCCACAGGGTGCCCAAAATGGCGTTCAGCTGGAACATTCCAAAGTTGGCAAATTGTTGACCGGCTGGCCCAAAGACCAGGCCATTATCACCTACAAATTCATCAGCCCGAAAGACAAAACAGGTCAATGGTTTGAGCAACCAATTGGCGTGCGATATATGCGCACATCCTGCCCGACAGTTGTCGAGTGCCAGTTGCTGGACGAGTGGTATGTCGCCGAGGTTTTCCAGTACTCGGTCAATATCCGTGGCGCAACGAGCATGGGCAACGACAGCCAGGCTGCGTATATGAGGGAGGCGCTGGAGGCCTATCGCAACGCAAAAAGCCAACCCTGGGCGGATTTAAAAAATGTGATTCGCTTCTATCCAGAGACGCTGGAATATGACGCCAAGTCGCTTAACATGAGCATGAAAGAACGTCGCTTTACGGTGGCTATGGAAGCGGATCTTGCTCGCTTCGAATCCGATGATTTTGTGTTCAAGACGATTGAAAAAACCACTATCGAAATGACTATCAATGTAGAGAAAGACAACAGTGGAAGCGAAAAGGCCACATTCAATATGGTCAAGTTCTATCCCAAGGAAAAAGGGCGTCCTGCTGGCGATGAAATGTATGAAACTTTTGAAACTGCGGGATATGAAAAACTGGCCAACGGGACTGTCAAGCGCGACTTTCCAGTCGCATCCTCCAAGGCTTTCGGTCAATTCGCAAACAACGTATTTTCCGACCTAAAGTCATTCTATGAGGGTGGCGATGGCGCGCATGACAAACTATCTGCCTACTTTGATCCAGCCGCGCTTAGTCGACTAAGCGACGCGAAAAACAAGGCTCACGACCTCAAGGTAGAACTGGAGGTCAACGGTGATATCCAGACCAAATTCAGTAAGTACAGCGCTCTCAAAGGAAATGATAGCGACATATTCTTCGTCTTCGGTCTCCTGCACAAAACTCGTGACAAGAAAAAGATGGTGGAACTGGGTTACTGGAAAACATCCGACCCTGTTATACAGATCGGAAAAACGGGAAGCTATCAGGAAAGACTTGGTCTGCACGCCCTTTTAAAAGACGGCAAGTGGGTAGTGAGCAAAATCAGCACTAGCACTGCACCACCTTACCTGCGCTAGTTTTCAAGGGGGTATCATGGAACTGTCAAAAAATGAAACCCTGGTTGGCAAGTGGGGGGTGAATTTTGTCCCCCCGCAGGCCAGCGGTATCTGGATCGTCAAACTGTTCATTACCGACAAACGCATTTTAATGAAAGTCGAACATGATCTGTCTATCGGTGCGGCTGTGGGCACCTATGTACTCACTGGCATGGATTCCGGCGAAAACGGTAGCATTTATGAATTAGACGTAGCCGATATCCTTTCTGTTGAGCAAACCGAAAACTTTTTCATGAAGGGCTTTAATCTGTTAATGCGCAGCGGTGAAGTATATACATTCAAGCGTGGCTTGCTCGGCGTAAACAGGATCATTAAGGCAATCGAAAGCGTAAGTCGTCGTGGAGGTCAAATAGACCGTGAATAGAGGCGGAATTTATGTCGTCTTAATGACGGCATTTTTCTTTATTCTTCAAATGAGTTTTGAGATTTACTTCATTGGTAATGAAGAGTTTGAACGTACCAACAACTCCGAGTACAAGGTGGGAATCCAACAACTATTTGTCGGGCTTCTGATATTCATTTTTTCTTCCAGATGGATGTGGAAAACGTGGGACACCGACGATGGGAGCGGCATATTTGCATTCATCGTGATCCCGATGTTTCTTTATACTCCACTGGTTTCGATTCCCGGCATTACCCGCATGTGGCGTAGCTACGACGCTGACCCACTCTATTATAAAGTCTGGATCTCCTGGGGTCTGGTGATATTGCTTCTAGCCATTTTGTTTTCCCTGGAGTGGTTTGCCCTCAGGGTAAAGAATGTATTGAACGGGAACGCATTCAGGGATACGCCTCTGCGATCGTCGCATACGAGCCTGCATCAGATATTGGAAAGGAAGAAGAACAAGAACGACCAGGGACAAAAGCAACTTGAAAAGTTGGGAGAAGAAGTAGACGGAGAGCTCCCAGACGATTTTAATCTCTATGACGGGAAACAAAGCCAACCTTCCGGCCACTTTGATATCGCCCTTTATCATTGTCAAAAGTGCGGATGCGATCTCATACTTCGCTGTCACTCATGCAATAACAATTTTGGATTTTATACCGACGGTCACGGCCTATTCTACTGTTCCCACTGTAAAAACGAACTGAAGTATGCCTGTAACAACTTCGACAGGAACCATACTCTGTCTCTGAAAAAACTTCTTGTTATCCCATCATCGTCGTATCTCAAGAGACTCCATGACTATCTTGTCGAAGTGCGCGAGGAAATTGAGAGTCATGGCGACCAGGGATACAAATCGGCATTGCTGAATCAGGGTGAGCTCTATAAAAGCCTGTCATGGATACTGATGGTAATGCATTATCCGTCCGACAATCTCAAATATTTCTACAGCATGGGAAGTTTCTGGCAAGAGTTGCTCAAAGATACAAAGCAGACGCTACGAGTAATGTTCTATCTCGGTGCACCAGTTGTACTGTATCTGTACGTACTTTATATGCTCACGTTTCCTGAAATATAGAAAATCCTATAGGAGTCTAACGCTATGAAAAAAATCTCACCCTCCCACGAACAGATTAGAGAAGCCAATATTGAACCTAACCAGCAGGCCATGGGAAAAATGCATCCATGGTTTGTCTACGGATGTATAGTTGTCGTCGTGTTTTTCGCCGCCTATTCTTTTTACCGATATAACGTACTCGGTGAGGATATCGGGCTGGCCATGACAAGAGGGTTCAGAGAGGCGTTTTTACTTTTTACCCTGAACGCACTGTTTCTCGCGTCGACGATGGTCTTTGCGCTGATACTATTTGCCTTTTTCATCTACACTTCAATCGGGTTTTACTCAGAAGTTGAGACCGATATAGTGATGATTCTGACACTGACCGCAGTGCAGTTCGCTGCGGTATTTGGATGGAAGTATCTCATGCTCTGGTACTTTGATTTCCAGCAATGGACGATCTTCTTCGTCAAAACCACCATCGCGCTGGCGTTCTTGCTGTTTAGCTATGACATTATTATGAACGAGCTTTCATCGTCTCCGATGTACTAGGGAATTTCTTGTTTTGAATTAGATGTCCAGAAAAACAGTCATATCAGAATCAATATTCGATGACGTAAGCCAAAACAATTTTTCGCACACTAAAGAGGCCGTCCCTTCAAAGGGACGGCCGATGTTTAGATCACTGACCATACACGACTTGCTTATCTGCAGGAATGTTCACAAAGCTATTCCTTGCCAGCAAGTCAACACCATAAGTGTTGGCGCCATTATACACCCAAATCCCCATGTCGCCGCTGTTCACAATATCGTTATCGCTGATATTGGCGCCGGAGTTTGAGCCATACAAGGTTATCGCCGCAGCCTTCTGACCAACCGTACTGCCGGCAAATTCAATGACGCTATTACTGATTCTGTTATCGATAGAATCTGTAAATACGAACTGTATGCCACCCCATGCGCCGGGACTTTGGTTCTTGCTGGTAAACACAATCGGGGTATCGGTTTCGCCCACGGCAGAAAACGTACCGTCGCTGTCTACATTGATATACACATTGCTATCAGCAACCATAGTGACGCCAGGTGAGACGCTTAGTGCGGCACGGATGTTCAGCGTATTACTGTAGTGATAATCCACGCCTATCGCCTGCCAAACACTATCCTGTACAAGCTGGTTGTTCGTTATCTCAACTTTGTCGAAGGTATTTCCGGTAAATGACGAACTGTCATTCAGCACATGCACAGAGGAAATCTCAATGCGACCGCTGGCACCTTCGTTTTCAGTAATGCTATTGTTTTCGAACGTTATGATATTGCCGTCACCATAGAAATCAAATCCGTAGGCGCCGCTCTTACGCAGAGTGGAATTTTTTACGCTTAAGCGATTTGTCTGATGATAGGTGTAAAGATTGCCATCGCCATTGGTATCGCCTCTTCCGCCATATTCAATCGTAACGTACTCAAGTGCATTGTTAACGCTATTGGAATCGTAGAAACCGAGTCCGTTCCAGGTACCCGGGGTTGGGCTGACGGCAGTCAATAGTATCGGCCTGGATTCCGTCCCAATTGCACGCAGACTGCCTGTCGATTCAACCCGCATACTGCCATTGGTTTCAAATATTAGCTTGGCACCTGCAGCAAGCACCAGATCTGTCTCTACGATTATCGTGCCGCTACGATACGGAACGCCAATCGCACGCCATGTCTGAGGATCGCTTATCCTTTGGTTGCTGCCAGTCGCAATATAGTCTTTGGTATTTCCGGCATAGACACTCTCGGTATCGAGCTTGCCAAACAAATTCGCTGGCAACTTTGCGGTGGTGTCGTTGTTGTATAGCCTGTTGCCGGAAAATGCATCGAGCAAAGTTCCATCGTAAAGCTCAAGTCCATAAGCACTACTGTGACGCAGATGCAAATGCCTCAACTGCAAACGTGTCGTACCACCAAAACTGACAATATTGGCAGTACCGTTGCGACTGTTTCCTGCGTATTCAATATAGGCATGACTCAACTGATTTCGAGCATTGTTGGAACCATAGAAAATAATGCCATTCCAGTATCCCGGTGTATGACTGGCCGCCGTCATGAAAATAGGCTTTTGCGCCTGTCCATTCGCGGTCAGCGAACCATCACTCTGCACGCGTATTCCGGCATTGCTGTTAAAAATTAGCGTCACGCCAGGCAGTATTGAGAGATTGGCGTTATTCTCGACACTGATATCCCGCGTAACGACATTACAAGGCGCTGAAATCGTCGTATTAACCCGTATGTCGCTATCGATCACGCCATCGCAACTTCTATTGGCGAGGCGAACAATAGTAGAACTCACGCCCAATGATGCATTTCCTGCCAGGGAGTCCAGCGTAATCATAAAAGTTTCATCCGCCTCATTGAGTTTGTCTCCTCTCACAGGAATGACAATTTCCTTGTTTTGCGCGTCTCCTGCTGCCCAACTCAGAGTGCCGGAAACACTTTCATAGTCCTCGCCCGCTATCGCCGATACATCAGCTGTCTGAAAATTAACGCTAAGCGCAGATGACGCATCACCACTGCGGATAACCTGTACCAGCACACCGCCATCGGCTTCAGTCGCGCTGTATGATGCATTGGCAAAACCCACTTTTGCCGAGCTCGATTGACTGTCGTTAAAAGTAAAATGTGCGCGATTGGCCGGTGCCTCACGATTTCCAGCTCTGTCCACGCCAAAGAAACGTAACTCTGTATCCTGTTCCAGCCGGAATGCGCTGGTATACACGGTTGAGTTCAATCCCGGTTCGCTTCCATCGAGAGTGTAATGAATCGCACGACACCCGGAACCGTAACCGTCATCACATCGCAAACTGACCAGTATCGGCGCAGTGTAACTACCTCCAACGGGTGAAACGCTGCTAACGGGAGGACGCGTATCGGCCGGATCTTCGCTCAGCGTTGTAGCGCAAACGAAATCACTCATTGCAGATTCATTACCCACCGCGTCGACTGCGCTGACTCCATAGCAATACTGTGTATCAGGACGCAGCTCGTTGTCCTCAAATCCTGTGGCGAACACACTGGCGATTCGACTCGCGGTTTCATCGGCCAAACGCCGATAGATGGTATAAGCGCGTACATCGTTACTTGGCGATGCCGTCCATTGCAAAGACAGGCTACTTGAGGTGTGAGATGTCACGCTGAGCTGACTAATCGGCGCAGGCGCTTGCGTATCGTTGTCATTTTGAGCAGTGACACAGGCTTCGGCGCTTTTTTCACTTCGATTTCCTGCGCCATCGACAGCTTCTACCACATAACAATATTGCACCCCGGAAGTCAGTCCACTATCGACAAATACCGGATAAGGCGTGGCGCCAAGTAACACGTCGTCTCGATAGACATTGTAGGCTGCAACGCCGATGTTATCCGTTGCCACATTCCACAAAACAAACGTTTTTCCCTGTCCTGCATTAAGCGCAACCACGTCTTGTACTTGCTGAGGCGCCAGCGCATCTTCGTCAGCAAGACTGTTCCCCAGATCCAGGCGTAGCAACGTACCTTGTATGTTCAGTTGTGGATTTATGATGTTCACGGTGACGTTGTAGCGGTTATAACTAACGTGAAGCTGATCAAGCACCTGATCAAAGCCGGTACCGTCAGCATCGAATTCCGAGTTTAGAAAATCAAAATCACTTGCTACACCGAGTTCATCGTACAAGCTTGCCAACAATGCTTCTAGCGCTACAACATTCGCATCGATTGCCTCTCTGGCCGGTGCGTTCACAATCGTTTCGTCTGACTCAAAATCCTGATCAATATCTCTATCCTGCACAGCAAACCAATTGCGTAATACGAGATCCGAGATGGGGTGAATATTTGTCACGCCACCGGCATAGGCAATACTGTAAAGACTTTTTGTTTCCGTCGTCTTTGCGCGGAGTAAAAATGGCGGTGCCATGTTTTGTAGCGTTACCGCGTAGTGACCGTCGTTGTCTGTAGTCACTGACTGACGTCTACCGTTGACGTCACGTATGACAACTTCCGTATTGCCGAGCGCGGCGCCAACCGCAACAGTTCCTCTCAAACCGGTTCCATCGATACCGTCACCTCCTCCACAACCCTGGAACAAGGCGATGATCACCCCTGATAAAAATACTTTCTTACATCCGTTTAAGAGTCTCATTACCTAATCCTCTTGTTTATCGTTCTGGAAAAAATAAACTCCCACGCCAACTCTCCCCTTTGTCTCATCATTGTCGGCAGAGATATTTTTCTTGCGCTCCGCCAACCATTGATCAAACTCCACCAGCAAATCCATAGATCGCTGATGACTAAATTCTCTGAATTCTTCGATGATGCTGAGCGGCATCTCGTGATATGTCACCTGACGCTGAAAACGTGCATCTTTCTCATCCTGTGCAATATTGTGAACCGCTGTATCCAGATGATCGGCGACATGTTTGGATAGCACCCGTACCAGTTCTGGTTCATCCTTGCGCGGGATATAGCCCTTGTTCAGCAAACGAACATACTGTTTATCAACTCTCTCTACAGCGCCAACGCGAAGCAACTCATCAAGCACTGCGCGAGAACTGATATCACCGCTATAGCGCGTCACCAGTTCATCAAAACTGCCCGGCTCACCACGCAACGCCAATATTCTGGGTTGCCCTGTCGAATCGACGAATTCCGCATCCTGCATCCAGCCGCTAATGACGCGTGTTGCGCGATTTAATGGTCCACGCGTCTGTGGCGCCTCATCGGCAGGAACCTCACTCAGGCGCACCACTTCCTTACGACTCAAGCCCGTGATCACCGCAACATGGGAATGGGTCGGCGCACGACCGGGAATCGCGAAATCTGTTTTCGCCACATGCACGTAGGAACGGCGGGCGATCTCGGAAAATTCGCTGTGTGACATGTCGAAGCGCAGCAGCAGCCGGACCAGTGGGTTCAGCATATTAAAAACCGCCTTGCTTAGGGTTGTTTTGATATCTCTCATATGCGGGAAAATAATCCCACGTGTGAGATTTGTCAATATTTCACGGGATTATTTTCCCGCATATCTTGACCTGTACGATAGACAATACATGAATTTGCGTTCATATCTTTTTGTATTTTTTATTATTATGAATTTTATCCAAGATAAAATCTACGCTGCAAATTCAAGCAGGGGAATTCCTCCCCAACGATACGCCGTGAAAACCGCTGAGGCTATGAGTTGGGAACGCGATATACATCCGGAACCGATCTTGCTGCATAGCCTTTCGAAAATCCGATTTTCTGCCAACTAAGGAGTGCTATGCGCTTCCTCATTCTCACCGCAATCTCGACATTATTGATGACGCCATATTCTGCATGGTGCGCGCAGACCATCGATGCGGATGGATTTGATCGTCTCTCTCAATCGGGCGTAAGCATCGACCGTGCGTGGAAGAATCTAGGGCCATCCCTCGCCGGTGGAGATTTTAATTTTTTGTTTGATATTGGCGGCTACAGTACAGATTCCGTGTTTGCGATTCCTACCGATACTGGTCAGGAGCAACGAGTAGTTGATCAAGTGCAGGGGCTTTTTTCTCTTGCCTTGAATATCAAGGATCTGAGTGTCGGAGGCTTTCTTATTGGAGAGCAACTTCAACTCAACACTAATACAGACACCGCAATGCCCTCTTGCGATAGCCCGGACTTTCAACGACAGTGGCGAAAATCAGATTTCGTGACAGGAATTCGTACAGCTTATCGTGAAAAATTTAGATTCATTTTTGGTTACCACGTTCTCGAAAACCCGATAGTTAACACCGACGGCTCAGGAAACAGGGTGTTCTCCTCTACCTTAAACCCAGATACTAATTGTCCTGTGACTTATACCAGCACACATGAATACTACAGCGAGTTTTCACTCAACGGGTACCAGTTACGAAGCGCAATTAGTAACTGGGTACTGCAACGTCTAGGTCTGTCGCGGAGATTTGGCTTACCAGTAGAATTCGGTTCGCTCGAACCCGAAGTGAAATATGTTCGCGCTAGCAAAACCATTCAGATTGGCCTTGTTTATCGTGACGACAAGTATCTGGTCAATCACGACCTTCAGCTTGAAGCCTATATACATGCTAATTCAGATGAGTTCAGCATTGATGGTCTATTGTTTACCTACCGTTTACCATTGCTTAGCTGGAAAAAGTATTGGGGCAACACCAACAAGCGAAACATTCTCGTCTGGTCGGGAGACAAAGGAGGAATCAGTTTAGACGTCGAGGCCTCATACTCGAATGAAGTATTTTCCAACATGCTCGGATACTCCTGGCGCTTTACGGTTAAAGAATTTTTTCTATTTGATGAAGTACGCTTTGGCGGCTCACGTAATCACTATCCGATACTACTACGTTTGCCATTACGCAATGAAACCTTGAGCTATATGGAAATGTCAGTTCGCTTCTAAGTCGCCACTCCCAGTCACTTTAGTAAGACGTGGTTCGACGGAAAGTTCTCTTTAATGCATTGACCAGGGTTATTCACGACACTCGCTATTCGAGGCAATGTCACAATCATTTGGCACACTCGAGCGGAATCTGAAATAATGCCTGGCGGGCAACCAATAGACCGGAACCACGGACGACACTATGGAAAACGACAAACTGGGAAAATCAGTAGCAATAATTGGTGCCAGCTATTCTGGACTGCTGGCTGCCAATGTTCTTTCCCCCTATTTTGACAAGGTAACCTTGATAGACAGAGACGACATCCCGTTAGGAACAATCAACACCCATCGTCGCTATACACCTCAGTCGTATCATACTCACGTCCTGCTCTCGGGCGGCTTGCGGGCGCTGGAAGATATCCTGCCCGGCATACGCGAACGACTACTAAAGGAAGGCTCAATCGTCTCCGACGCGCTAGCCAATGTGCGTTCTCTCTTTACCAAGGGTTGGCTACCGGTAACGCGAAGCGAGATCGAAATATTTTCTCAGTCACGCAGCCTGCTGGAGGGAGTCATCAGACAAATGACAGTGGAGCGGGTAAAAAATCTGATACTCAAACCGCGCACGCGTTTAAGTCGTCTGGTGCTCAGTCCACTCGGGGACCACACCCTTGCCCTTGAAGACGAAAACGGCACGGGTCAATATACGTTCGATTTTGTTGTCGACGCACGTGGGCAGACGAGCGATATTTCCGGCCTGCTTGATTCAATTGGAATCAGCACCCGTAGCATTCATATGAAGCCAAACATCACCTATATCACCGCCTGGCTACCAAGTGTCAATACGCCGGAGAACACCAATGGCCTGATCATTCTTCCCAGAGTAACTGAAGGCCCTACTGGGGGAGGATTATTCAAGATTGAAAATGGACAGACTATGTTTACCCTCTACGGGTATAACAAAAACATTCCACCGCGTGAATGGATCGATATTCTCTCATGCAGTCATGGACTATTGTCAGACATGCTTTATCAGGCGGTAAAAGACGCCGCTCCTGATCGAATCGATGTCTTCAAAAAGTCGGAGACTAAGATAAACTACTACGCGAAGACAGGAGACTGGCCTCACAATATTTTAGTTGTAGGAGACGCCGTTTCATCTTTTAATCCGGTATATGGACAGGGTATGGCGACCAGCGCAATATCCTTACAGAAACTTAAACAGGGACTGGGAACGGCGAAACCCATAGCCAGTCTTCAACGGGATATCACACGTATTTATGAACAGGCCTGGTCGATTTCGGGTAACGAAGATTTACGTTGGCCAGACACGCAAACAGATTATCGCCAATTCGGTATCACGGCCATTCATCGTATTGGCGACATGATAAATCGCGCCGCAACAAAAAACCGAGATGTGGCCATTGCGTACATAAAAGTCTTACACATGTTGGAACCTCCCGAAACGATGTTTCGTCCGGATTTACTGCTCAAAATATTCGCTAACCAGAAGACGCCCGCCGAGGCAGAGCCGTGTTTGTTTTAGTATTCCTAGCTGTGTACAATCAACTTTTAGTGAGTTTCTCATTTGCAATTACTAGAACCAAAGCAGAATTTTTCCCCGATTAAATTTAGACAGACATAAAGTTTAGGTAGCTAACACACTATTCTTCACATATCTGCATTCGCACACAGGTCTTTTCTGCCACTCTTTCCCACAACACTTCTCCACCCAACTCATCTATACGTGTGCGTATATTGTTTAAACCCTTCCCTTTGATCCATTGCTGTGGCGAGCCAGACTTCCCATTGTCCGAAAAATTGATCTGAAAACGGTTTTCAGTAGAGACCATTTCGATAACGACTTCGTTCGCTTGCGCATGCCTAATAGCGTTGGTAAGTAACTCGCTGAGAATATAGTAAATATTAAACTGCTGACGTGGGGTAAGTGAAATTGCACTCTCGTCAACAAGCTTCCAGATGACTGACAATCGACCTATTTCTGCTCTTTTTTCAAACTCATCTTGCCACTCAAGCATCCAGACTTTAATGCTTTTCTTTCCGTTATCGTCAATCGTATAGATAATAGCTCTCAAGGTCTTTAAACAGTCTCTGACGCGTTCCCCAATATCTGTCCCGTCCGATAACTGCGCAATCGCCAGCAGCTTTCCGCCTAGTTCATCATGTAAGTCGCGCATAATACGTTTGCGCTCCTCCTCTCTTACACGCTCATGATGCCATTGAAGAGAAAGTAGCTCTTTTCCGATGTCATATATCTGTTGCAACAAGCCAAGGTCGTCGGCATTGAACAAATTCCGTCCACCATTTTTCAAATTCATGATAAGCCGAGTATCAATGCCTGGCACCTTGGTAGACAAGGCCAAACCCTCGTCTAATAACAAATGCCCTCCATCACTGTTTGCACGGTCTATCGATACAGGCCTGAACAAGGCTGACAATAAAGATCGCCAATTGTTCTCAACTTCATCTCGATTTCTATTCATGACGATACTGTTCAGTATCACCGGCACCGCATGCAAGATGCCGACACTATTTCGTGTACGTGAAAGAACAAACTGCCGCAGCGGCAAGTATACCCAGGCAACCAGAATAATACTGGAGAAGAATGCCAGGTTGCGACTGACATCCAGTACATACAACATAAACAGATCAATTAGCAAAAATAAGAAACCCAAGCCTATCCACGCAATGACGGGTTGCCAATATCGGTCAATTTCCATCAATCGATAGCGGGATACGCCAATCGCGACCCCTACATAAAACAAAAACATTAGAGAAAAAACCACTGATGCATCCACCTTCGGTACATTTCCAAGCATGACCGGAACAAAATAGATCGAGGTAGCAACACCCGTAGTAAAAAACGCAAAAAGCAGCGTCCAACGTATCGCCGTACGAGAAAGCGGGTTGTTTTTCGCCATCACCCATTGAACAATCATGAGGACGGTCATCATTACAAGCATCAACACATTGCTGTGAATATGGTAGGCATGTAGCGGCCATTCATATATCTGCCCAGTCTGATTTACCCACAGTCCCATCATAATCAGATACACCGTTATGACGTATCTGCGTCCAAATAGCTTTGTTGGGTAACAAGAAAATATTACCAGCAGCGAATACACAAAAAGAAGACTACCAAACGTACCAAGTACCGACAGTAGATAAAATAGTGTCGGATCTAGCGTTATCTCACGAGAGATGTAAATCGATGTGCTATAGACAATAATGTATGTACCTACACCAAGGAACAAGAAATACCTGGCGAAATATTCTTTTCTTCTAAAACTCCACACCATAACCGAAATTATAAGAGCACATATTGCAATAAGCTGCGTCAACCAGAATCGAAATGGGATCTTCATCAGTATGGAACCTGAGTTCCATTTTTTCAGCGAAACGGTATTCCCATCGATCAAAACAAGTTCTGGACTATTCATAAGTATTCTGTAGAACATCGTATGGTCTACAAAAAACTGGTTATACTGCTGATAGCTAGGCAATTGATCAGGAATCTCCAGCATATTTTTCACTGTCGTTTCCATACGCAGGTCAGAACCTCGCAAGGCAAGCACTCTCTTTCCGACAAGATCTTCAGAATAGGAGCCTGCCACGTCCACTACTTGAACCTGTTTACCTAGATCACTATTGACAACAGACAATCGTACGCCTGTCCATGGAATCCATGTTGCCAATACATAGATGGCTATCAACAACATCAGAACAGATACTAGAAAGACAAAATTTACGAGTTGTATAGGTGATTGCGTTTTCATGAAAAACTCACTACTCGATTGCTGTTTAACAAGGATAGTAACCGGTTTTTGGCAGCGAGAGAATAATGCAAAAGATGTCGCTCTTATACCAAGACGTTGACAACTTGTTTTCCGATTCCTGCGTGGTGAAGTATGGTCAGCAGTAGACACCTCAACGTTGATGAGCACTGGACTTCTCCACCCCCTATACAGGGGGGGAATAACTTGCCTTCTTCTGGCTATTCTTTTATTAATTACATAGTATCGTTATACCCAATAGTTTTAAGGTTTGAAATGAAATCAGCCCTGGTACTGGAAGATCACGACACAACCCGTTTGTGGTTGCAGTCGATTATTTCGGAAACACTCTCAATTGATGACATCGCGCTGACGACCACGCTTGAGCAGGCGAAACTGACATTGCTTGAGCGCGAATTTGATCTGGCCCTGGTAGATATCAATCTGCCTGACGGGGATGGGACTGAGCTTGTCCGATTGTTAGCGGAGTCACATAAAAACACCCATACCATCATGGTCACGATGTATGATGACGACCAACACTTGTTCGAGGCATTAAAGGCGGGGGCAAAAGGTTACTTGCTGAAGGACCAAAGCAGAAACGAGATCGCGCAGCGCCTAAAGGGAATAATCTCCGGAGAACCAGCACTGACCCCAAGCATCTCGCGACGCATTATTGCGCATTTCAATAAAGAAGTTCGGCCACAACAACATCACACACTTAGCGAAAGAGAAGTTGAAGTGTTGGTGCTTGTAGCAAAAGGTTTTCAACGGGCCGAGATTTCCGAACTGCTTTGTATAACAACCAACACCGCCTCCGGCTACATAAAAAATATTTACAAGAAACTTGAGGTGTCATCTCGCTCCGAAGCAGCGCTGGAGGCCGTGCGGCTTGGATTGATCAACTGAAAAACTATACGATTGTCATTAGCCCGATTTTTTCAACGAAGCCAATTCGCATGGATATAAGTCGTCAATCTAACTGGCGATCGATAACGCCAAACCATTTCACTCCTGTCCAAGTTTTTCGTCAACGCCCTGACTTTGGGACTTCTTTCTCCTATCAGCGACTATCCCGAAGCAGGGTATGCTTCCAACAGAATTCCCTACCCCCCAGATAGGGGATGCGAATTCCCCGGGGTCTACCGACTATGTATCTGGTGCACTATTTCCCGGCACTGTATAGCCGAACCGACCTTAACGAATTGAGGGGATTTGTATGTCTAGACTGATTACAACAGCAACACTTCTAACGGGGCTCGGACTCGCTACTGTTTTCATACCCGTTGCTGCTGCCCCGGCACCGACAGGAATTCCCGCTGGATCCGTGTTTGGACCGAGTCCTATCTATAGTCCGGGAATAAAGCCCAGTATGGTTGTTGACGAATTCGGACCGATAGACAGTGAATTATCAACTTCCAGGCGACAAGAAATCACTCGTGCAATCGCGGCCTGGAAAGCAGAAGGCATAAGTTACGGTGCCTATTTCGATATGACACGAATTGAGAGCGGCATAAAATATAGCTTATCAAGTGGCGCGCGTATTGATCTCGACGGTAGTTCCGCTACTCAAAGCGACGCAGGCGGTACGTATTACGAATTCTCGATTACTCGGAGCAGTTTCAAAAACTATTTGATTGACTCCGGAAAGCTGGCCATAGACCTTGGCGCTGAGCATATCTTTCTCGATGTCGGTAGCGTCGATTACAGTCAGGCCAGTTTTGATGCGGAAATCATCGCGGCGTTCGCTACTCATATCGGCAATCCAACATTCGATATTCGTTCACATCTAACAGGGCTAGGATATGCGACAACGAATGACATTGCTACTGCTGTAGGCAATGCAGATGTTACTTTAGTTAGCGACAGCTACTGGCAACAATGGGTGGCATACGACAAAGTCATCGAACGAGAATTTTTCAGTGCATGGACAAGCGCATTAAAGAGCTATGCCAGTTCTTTAGGAAAAACTGTTTATTTATCTGCAAATCGTTATATATCCGATGCCGATAATTTCATTGCAGCCGATCTGTTTGACTACACTCTGGCTGAAACATTTCTCGACACGCTAAACTACCCCTACCAAAACCTGTCCTATGCCTACAAGTCGGCTGTCGCGTTTGGAAAACGTTTCTGGTCCTGGAACGCTCCCGCTAACACAGCAACACTCAATGGAACAGGCGATCCGTACGCAACCGTCGCGGTGGGTAATCTCGATAAGCAGTTTATTGCAGAAGCCTACGCCAATGGTGGTATTTCTCAGGTAATGGGGGCTGGTTGGTCACACTATCACAACTACGGTTTTACACCTGCAGCGGTGGCACCTTACTATGCACTGGTCACAGGGCACTCCGATTTGTTTAATCATCCGGAAGCCGGTGAGATTGCCATTCTCTATACGGAAGCAGGCATCGCTACCGATCCCGGCGGTGTCGGTGGCTCATTCAAAGGCATAAGCATGATGCTGAGCCAGGCGCAAAGAGTGTGGGATGTTGTATTCGCAGCAGATACTTCACGACGAGATGGTAGCGAGACAATGACACTCGCCCAACTAAACAACTACAACGCGCTCGTGTTGCCTGGCACCTCGATGCTAAGTGATGCACAAATTACCATCCTGGAAAACTATCTGAACAACGGCGGAACCGTCATTGGTATGGGAAGCATCGCGACCCATGACGAAACTGGCGTCGATGTAAGCGCGACAAGAACATTTGATAACCATTTCGGCGTCGACAATGTAGATACGACGACGTATACCGGTACCCTCATTTCAATCCAATCTGATCTGGGGGCTGCGGCAAACACCAATTTACTGGCTTCGAGTGCAATCACCACGCAGGTCAGCGCTTTCAAGACGGCAATAGATAGTAGCGTCGCACCAGAAATCACGACCACGCTGCCAGCGACCGTTCATCTGACTCGTTTTGAGGTTAGCGCCGATGGCTCACATATTTATCACCTGGTGAATACCAACTTTAACCTGGTCAGCAATACGACAACTCCCGTGGCTGCAGGCGAAACGCTAACGCTGCCAGTACCACCCAACTATGCAGGTACTATCAATATCGATATCGTGTCTCCAGAAGCGGCAGTGGCGACATTGACCTCAACAGGCACTGGCGCGACTCGCACCGTTACCCTGCCTACTCTCAATGTGTGGGCCATAATCAAAGTCGGTAGCGCTATGCCGACCAATACCAGTCTTGATCACAAACCGTGGTCACAGATTCATCTTGTCGATAACGCGGCGGCAAGCATTGATGACAGTACCGCAACAGGAGGCTATCGCCCCGACACATTGAACATCACAGGTGATATCGAATGGGATAATTGGTATTGGAAAGGCGGCAGCCACGATACCGTACCGTTCAATATTCCTTTCTTTGCCAGCGATGATATAGGTCTGGGATCGATCACACTATTTTATCGCCACAGCACTGACAAGGTTAGCTGGAGTTCATGGGCGGCGTATCAAACACTGGATGTCAGCGCCGCAGGAAGTACAAGCATTGATGTGTTTAGTTTCAATGCGCCTCTCGGAGAAGGACACTACCAGTTCTATACACAAGCGAGCGATAGCGCCGGCCAACTGGAGTCCGTTGTTGCGGGCGACAAAACAGGCTACGGTGTAGACAGCACTCCCCCGGAGCCACCAGCAAGTTTTGTTGCTGCAGGTGGCGTGAGTACTGGATATTGGCAGAACAGCGTTGATACGCCAGTGTTTAGCTGGACAAGCGCGATAGACAACCTTTCTGGCGCCTCGCAAAATATCCATCTCAGTTTGCGAAATTCACTCGGCACGACAGTCGCCAACTGTGTTTTGCTTGGCGGCGAAACTCAGTGGAATACCGCGACGGAATGTTCTCCTGGCGATACAGTTATCGTACCCGGTAGCCTGGCAAATGGTCGTTATGAAGTGTTTTTTAGAACACAGGATAAATCCGGCAACTGGAGTGATCATTATCCCGTATTTAGCTTTATGTACGGCACCAATACCTTGTCTGATGTCGTCAATCCCGTAATCGAAGTCGGCGATGGTCAGCTAAAAATCAGTTGGACAGCACCGACGGTTATCAACTATACGCATGTACAAATCTACAAAAAATCTGCCAGCGATAATGTCAGTGAGTGGATAAACCCGTATCTCACGCCAGATGCTACGACTAACTGCTACATTATTTCTGGACTGACTAATGGCGTCAGCTATGACTTGATGCTCGAAAGTGCCGGCACAGGCGTAACAGGCAACAGAGTGGAGCTCGCTTCTTCCTATACGCCGACCGTGTCTGGCGGTGTACTCTCGTGTACATCAGCGTCAACCGAACCAGCTCCTGTGACAGATCCACCCGCTGATCAGACAGACCAAACCAGTGGTAATCTCATCGAGGCACCGCTTGATGAATCTACTAGCGAAACAACACCAACTGACCCTATTCAACAGGAACCATCACCGTTGGATACCACAACAACAGATACCAGTACCAAAACAAAGAAGGGAGCCGTTAATATTTTTATACTGGCATTGTTGTGGCTTTTAACAATTTGTGTAAGGGGATGCGGCAAACGCCGTACTTCACTGCCATGTAGCTGAAGCCGAATTTTTTTGATATCACGTGTACGCGTTCGCAGCGTACACGTGATGGTGATTCAAGCATATCGGCGATAGATCGGTGAATCTTCGCCGTAACCAGTTGCTTTATTCCCGATACGCTATGGCGTGTACACCTATTTACTGAAATCAATTACTCCATGTCTAGAAGTACTTTGACCTCCAGAACACATCCGTCTCCGCTACTCCCGTTTTCCTCAACGGAATTCATGCGCCAAACCGCATCACCGCCGAGTTCCTGCGCTCGCAGACGTATGTGATGACACCCCCGCCCTGTCTGCCAGGTTTCCGGTGGTGAATCAACGCCATTATTATAAAAATGTAAGTACAGCCACGGATCAGTATAGCTAAGCTTGAAGGTAATCAGGGTTGCTGAGGAGTGTTTTAATGCATTGCTAACCGCCTCACTGCAAATGCGTGACAAATTTATTTTATAGTGAGAATTGAGTGTTATTGCGGGGATTTCGCTCGCAATATCATGCCTGAAATTAACGCCAGCGGCGTTTACCCGTTGCTCCATTTGCTGTACATAGCGCTCAAAATAGTCTTCCAGACTTTCCACTAAGGAATTGTCCAGACTGTAGACTACCTGCTTCAAGGAATCCAATGCCTGAAGCGCGCTGTTTTGAAGCGCCGGCGTCGGTGCCTGGTGCGAAAGAGTCAACAGGGAGCTGGC
Organism: Gammaproteobacteria bacterium; assembly: GCA_029881255.1. Taxonomy (NCBI): domain Bacteria; kingdom Pseudomonadati; phylum Pseudomonadota; class Gammaproteobacteria; species Gammaproteobacteria bacterium. Next base: position 129,534 of record JAOUMY010000002.1, read on the forward strand.
TACATCATCGTGAAGATCGCGCATAATCCGCTCGCGCTCCTTTTCCGTCGCTTGATTCTTGGCATCTTGAATACTGATAATTTCGCGACTCAGAGACAACAGCTGTTCAACAAATTGCAAATCTTCTTTTCCAAACAGACGCCTTCCCCGGTCTGCGCAGCATAGTACAATAACTCCCGGAGCACCTGGAACAGGAACCAACATATTTAACCCATTCTCGCCGAGCTCAGATTTACTTTGTGCTTTCATATCGACCAACCTGGCCTCTAGTGGTTGATACAAATCTTTCAACACCTTTCGCCATTTTGCACGAAACTCGGAATCGCTGTATTTACCCAGGCTAAGCGCAATCACATCGCGTGTTACATGTGAATTATCATCATGGCTTCTTTTTAGATACCGTTGATACAGCAATTGACGCAAAGGAAAATATAACCAGCCTGCCAGCAAAACCGATAAGGCGAGACTAATCGACTCGGAGGCGTTAACCACATAGGCGAGTAAAATATCTAAAACAAATACCAATACCCCACTGATCAACCACAACCACGTCAGCACCCACCACTTATCGAGTTCGAACAAGCCAAAACGAGAAACCCCAGCGCCGACTCCCAGGTAGAGTAACAACACGACGCCCAGCGTGTTCCATGGTGTGAGTATCGGTGCGCCGTTTAGAATCAATGGTACAAAATATAAAATCAGGCCTAGCCCGGTACTGATAGCTACGGCAAGCACAAACCAGGAAGTCGCCGCCCGCTCTATCGGTTTTCTGGCAGAACGTCGCCACTGTACCCAGGCAAAACTCAACACAAAAATGAACAACGGAATATTCGAGTGAATATGAAAAGTGTGGATAGGCCAGTCAAACCATTGACCCAGCTCATTAGCCCAAATCAATGTTGGTACAAGCAACATCAAAATGCCCAGTGGAAAACGACCGATACGCTGAGGATAAAACCATAACAGTGTAACAATCGCGTATCGAAATAAAAGCCCGCCAAAATGTCCGATAGAGGAAAGCATCAGGAAGATCTGAGCATCCATCGCAATATCACGCGAGACATACACCGATGTGCAGGACGTGATCAACAGAAATCCGAGTCCGGATGCGAGAAATAAGTGTGACTCTATCCGTCGTGTACCGTATGCCCACACGCCAATTCCAATCATGAAGGCGAAAATCCCAAAGGCATTGGTTAGCCAGAAACGTAGAGGTACATCACTCAACTCACGAATACGGGGCTGTAGTTCAACAGTTTCACCACTACTGAGGTATAAAATAATCTCGTTTCCGGCAACTATTTCATATAATTGTTCCTGATCGCTAAAAAAACGATTGTATAACGCAAAGGTCGCTAATTGATCAGGAATATCGACAGCGTTTTGCATACCCATATCCAGGGTAAAACCATTGCCACCTATGGCTCGTATCGTATCGCCTTGACGGATTTTATTCTCAAGCGATCTGTCAACCGAAGTAATAGCCAGAGCTCCGTCGATGAATGTCGTCTGTATTCCCAGTTCACGCTGCTCCAGCACCAGCATCAGTGTCACAAACAATTGAACAAGCACGAGCATACCCGCGAACAAAAGTACGCGCTGGGGGAGAATAATTGAATTTAAAGAAGTATGAATTGCCGCAATCCTCACCCCCTATATAGGGGGTATTACGTTTCTGTATTAAATCGTAATCAACTTTCTGTATTTTTTCTTTCCTCCTCTACACATATCACGAATAGCTGACTAAAATAAATACCTATGAAACGTGCACTAATACTTGAGGATCATGACTCCATCCAGATTTTGGTAAAGGAGGCATTGCAGGTGTCGCTTAATATCAAAGACATTGATATAGCCGCCACCATAGAACATGCCGATTTACTGATTGTCGAAAACCACTACGATATAGCCATCATTGATATCAATTTACCCGATGGCAACGGCTTGAACTTCGTTAGTCGATTGAAAGATCGATCCCCGGAAACCTATCCGGTAGTCCTAACTATCTACGATGACGACCACCATGTCTTTGAGGCGCTAAAAGCAGGTGCAAAAGGATATCTGACCAAGGAACAAGCACACACCGACTTAGTGCAACGGCTCAAAAGAATTCCTGTAGACGAGCCGCCGCTGGCGCCTTCTGTCTCACGGCGCATCATTACCTATTTCAATAGAGAGGGTAAACAGGGAAAACATACTCTAAGCGACCGGGAGGTTGAGGTGCTGGTACTTGTCTCAAGGGGATATCAACGTAGCGAGATATCAGAAATGCTTTCTATCACGACTAACACCACGTCTGGATACATTAAAAACATCTATAAAAAACTAAACGTGTCGTCGCGCTCTGAAGCTGCATTGGAGGCAGTAAGATTAGGCCTGGTGAGCTGATGCAGTGACTCTTTTCCGCTGGACATTTGCTCTCGAACCCTTGCAAATACTTCGTGTATCTTTGCCTATGTCAAAACGAAGCCGAAAACAACGTGTCGCACAAAATAGACAAAGGGTTGATACTCACGTACCAACCCCTTGTGATAAGTTTATTGCACCTGATGCATCCAGTAATTGTGCGAAGTCGTATACAGGTTTGTACCATCCAGGAACATATCCTGAAGATCGTACGAACCACTGTGCCATCCCAGTTTTACTGACGTCTCTGCGCCATCTGCCGCAGCAAACTTCACAAACTCCTTGTAGTCAACGCCAGTGGAAGGCGCCCGATTGAGCAGCGCATACACATCGCCGGCGCTATTCAGAGCAAAACCGGGGGCATTTGATTGCTCAGTCACAATCGTCGTAGTCGACGAAGATATGGTGTATTTCTTGATCGTGTGACTGCCATTAACCGGGATGCTGTAAAACAGATTGCTACCTGCGCCATCGACTTCCAGGTCACCGATATTCTGGGTCTCGGTCAACAAGGTCTCTGCAGTACCACCGGTCTTAAGTACCCGTTTTAGGCTAGCACCCTCGGTCCAATAGACATAGGCACCGCCCTGCATAATGCAACTGATGGTTGAAGCCGACGTATACAAGGTTGTCACCGTTCCATCTAGAAGACTTACTTCAAACACACGACCAGAACCTGCCGCATACAGACTTGTACCGTCTTTAGTAATCTTGTCGAGCAGAACACCAGGCGTGGCGAACGTCGTCTCTATCCAGTCAACCGTCATATCGACCGCGATTTTATGTATTGATGAAGAACCGCTTTTCACAACATAGAGAGCGTTATCAACATCATCGGCGACGACTTCAAGTGTCCCCGTCCCCATTGCAGCTAGTGATGTGTCCTGAACAGTTGTTATGATTGCACCGTCAAATCCTTTAAGCCCTGTACCATCGGCCCAGTACAAACTCGTCCCTAATCTTGCCACCGTGTTACCCTTGCGAGCACCGGTTGTGGTGAACTGCGTATAAGGCGCAAACGGCACGGTTCCTTTGATCGCGCTGTCGGCGCTGACGATACCGGTTCCATCGTCCAGCGTCGCAGCATAGTAATACAACACACCGTCCGTCAGACCCGTACTATCGGTGTACGCAGTTGAGGCACTGTAATTGACAGCCTCTGGGTCCGAACCAGCCACAGTAAACGGAAAAGTAGCAATTGGAACCCCTGCGGTGTCCACAGTCGGTGTCGTAGAACGATAGATGCGCAAGGTTATATCCCTGGACATCGGATTAATCCAGGCAATATTCAAATCCAATGCAGATGAGACGTTTCCACCATTCACCCCAACTCCTGGCGCAGCAACTACCGGTGTATCCTGTACCGATATCGGCAGAGTACCACCGGTAAGGTTGTAGGCCGCGACATTAATACTTGCCAATTGCGAATTCGTAAGACCGCTTACACTAGTTGTCAAACTCGCCCCTGCACCCGCATAAACGGCCTGGCCGTTTACCATGTAGAATTCAATGATCTCACCTACAGGCTTATCAATCGTTAATTGTACTTGTGTGTCCTTTGCCAATGTACTGACAACACCAACACTGGCCGGTGCGATTGGCGGAGCTTTAAAATAGGCCTCAGGTAGTTGAAATATTTTCCCGTAGGCCGTACCAACGAGATAGAATTCGTTTGCAGTCGCATCCCAAACAATTCCTCTACCTCTTTCGCCAGCAATTTGCTCAACACTGGAATCAAGTAGTGACATGCGATAGGTTCCAGCCTCACTAACAAAATACAACCAGTCACCGATCACTTCCAGCACGCCTTTCTTACTTGTAGTATTCTCAACACTGACATGCAACTTGATATCGGTTTCGGTTCCGGTGGATAGCAGTATTTCCCTTATAGGTTGATCCATACCTTTTTGCCAGGCATATAATTTAGTGCCATTTGCATTCAGTGCAATCTGCGTCGCTGGAACAGCGCTTTCAACCGTTGTCGAACCGCCCGCAACCGATACAGAAATAATGCCGTTTGTATCAGCGGCGTACAAAATTCCATTCGTCGCATCCAATTCAAGATCCGTAGCACCAACCAGGCCGGTTACCAGTTCAGTAAAACCGCCACCAGAAAATACATTGGCCTTTGCAACTTTGATGATGGTGCCACGCGTCAATACAAACAAATCGGAGTCGCTCTGCGCCATGTCGAAAATCGAATACGCCGAGGTCGTGCCCAATGTCAATGTTCCGGTACTCGTCGTGCTTCCAGTTGTTGCATCGTGTGAGTATTTGTAGACATTATAACCGGCACCGGAGTACTGGGTTGCTTTGTCCAGACTATCGACTGCGTAGGCGACCACACCGGTCCCTCCACCAACGGGATAGGCGACTACGGCTGAACCATCCAGCGGGTATTCGTATACAGTGCCGGCAGATTTGTTGAGCCAGAAAATACTGTTTCCTACTTTTTGAGGCTCAAGGTGAGCCACATAAGTTGAGGTTCCGTATTTCAAGGCAAAATCTGATAAAGACGGCGTATACGGTCTGATATCGTAATTGTTTGTTGCCGAGTAAAATTTCTTGGTCGTTCCAGACGCATCCGTATAGTCATATGCGGAATAAGTCTCTAACAGATAGTAGTAGACCAATGGATTACCAGCACCGTCGTAGTAGCTTGAAATAGTATGAACAAAATCGATCTGCCCGCCATCGGAGGCAGAATCGTGTATGAGTGTGGCGGTATCCGGTGTGGGGTTAGCGCTGTTAGAAACATAGTATCTGAATTGATTATGCCCCGCCAGATTGCCACGTCTGAGCGTAACGCTATCACCTTCCGTTTTATTGAAACTAAAGCTTCCGGCAGAATCACTCAACCTCAATCCACTCGTAAAACTCAATGACTGCGATTCGCTACTACCTTCCACTTTGCTTATCGCAAAATAGCACAGATTAGCGGTACATAACGTTGGGTTAAAAGTGTGAGAACCGCTTGTAAAAGGGCCGCCTTCTACTTTGGTTGCGGAACTTATTGTGTGCGGATAGATCGTCGACGTGTGATAGTAAACATTGTATCCCTGCCCCGTCGTCACCGGCCATTCAATCGTGGTCATTCTTCCCGTGGCAGAAATCGAAGCAAATTCGGTGGGTGCACCCAAGACTTTTATTGCAACCGGTTCAGAATATTCTGACATGAAACCTTGTGCATCACCCGCCTGAACACGCATATAAAGCGTAGCGTCACCATTTGCGTCCAAAGTTGGCGACAGGATACTCATATTTACGGTAATCGTTCCCTGGGCACTGTTCTGCTCAACCAGTTTGTAAGCGACGATGCCGTCTCTGAAAGTAGCTAGATCACTATTTGTGGAAAAGGAAATGCCATACGAGAATTGGGCGTCCATCCCGTCCAGGCTCAAGGTTAATTCCTCACCCAGCACCGAAAGAACTGTTGGCAAACTAGTCGGTATTGGAATCGAGCTACCGTCAACAATAGTCTCCTCTGTACCCGTAGTAGCATCCCCTCCAGGGTTATTGACGAGATCACCTAATGGGCCATTACAAGAAGATATTACTAAAACGAATGATGAGATAAGTAGATTCTTAGTGAAAGACATGAGTCACCCTGGACGTTTTTTTACAATTGTTTTAGGGATATCGGACGAAAGTATTATAGCGACAGCATATAAATGTGACTTTGCGCACACTATAGCCATAGTAGTATCGATCAGTTTTACCAGGAAGATGAGTATTGCCAAAAAGATAACTCAGTACCGCTCGCGATGCAGATCACCTGTCTATTTCTGGCAGAATATACATATTATTTCGGAACAATCTGGTGCTATCTATTCAATATACTTGACAAACGTTGCTTCAGGCATTCCTGCCAAAATCTTTGGTCGAAAAGAAAGGGGCGTCTATAACGCCCCTTACCGTATTTCCCTTTAAGTCTTCCTGCTATGGCCACATAAATGTTCCCAGTGCGTTTGAGTTTTTATAGTCGATAGCTACATCACCAACTTCCTTCACACCCATCAGATTCTCGCTAAAGGTTTTACCATTTGCGTAGAATGAAACGGAAGGATATACCGCTGTGGCGTTTGTACCTGGCATAAAGCTCACGGTAGTGAAACCGGCAATCGAAGACAGATCCGTCGGCGATAGGCTTGTATCAGTTCCGAGCCATCCAGTCGTCGCGTAGACATTCAAATTGGCCTCCGGTCCGTTTGTGGTATTTCCATCTTGATCCTGTGTATAGAGTACCAAGTATACTCCGTGCGTGTAGTCGACATTGTCCTGGACCTTAGATAGCCCTGATACAACACCACTCACAGATAACGCAAAGTCGGTCGAGTAATTCACCAGCGGATTGATATTTACCGTATAGTTTGTCGCGTTCAACGCATCGTAAATGTTTCTGATACTTACTAGTGTCTGGTCGGCTAGTTCGGCATAAGATTCCATAATCAACAAGTCACCGGTAACCAACTTGCTAAGCGGTGGAAGATAATAGTTTGCATCGGGTAGATTGTAACCCCAGCCGGTTCCGTTCTTGGTCAAAAGCGTCATAGTTGCCGACGAAGTAGAAAATGTTCCAGTGATCGTATTCGTGCGTGTCACCAGATCAGCCGGCGCAAGACTGAAATCGAGATTTACGGTTGTGTCCAATGCTGTAAGGTTGCGCATTAGGATCATTTTGTTTGGTATACCAGGGCCATCGAATTCCATCGACACTAAATCCCCGGGATCCTTGCTCATATTCATCGGCGACGTTGCAACTCCGCCCAGTGTGTCATTCAAACCATCAACATCGGTATATGTCAGGATTCGGCTTGCTCCCGTGGTAGGTGTCCTCGAAACATCAACAATACGCGAAGCGGCGCTTGAGCCGACCATATCGAATGCCGGAACATCGACGATATTGAAGTTATAAATCACAACGGCCTTTAACCCATCGATACTGAACGCTACGGAATAGTTGCCATCGGCATCGCTAACAGAAAAATCAAATGTTGACGCAGTCGTCGTCGATGAAGTAGCGCTCACAAGTGACCAACTACCCAACTTACCATCGCGAAAGGCGGCTTGGGTAAAAGACGCAGGCATAACAAATTGAACATCACTTACTGTTACCGGAGTCGGCGTGGTTGTTGTATCAGTACCGGTTGAAGTATCAGTTCCAGCGGTAGTATCCGTACCGGTTGAAGTATCAGTTCCAGCGGTAGTATCCGCACCGGTTGCACTATCGATAGGCGTTGTCAAATCAGTTGTCGTCGGATCTTCTGTAACTGTCGAAGTATCATCTGTCTGCGTTGCTGGATCCTGATTGCCTGGATCGTTCTGAAGTAGCGCTTCATGCAAACATGCAGTATTCAAGGTAAGCATGCCTAGAATAGGTAGAATAAGTTTTGATCTCATCGTCACAATACACCCGCTCATTTTTGTTCGTGTTATAGGTAGTCATCGGACGGTCAGCACTATCCTTAACCAAATATCCATATTTTTTCCAATATTTTTACTATCTATGTCTTTCAGCTGCCTGGTGACGCTTTCAGAGGAGAATTATTCGGAATAATATCCATTCCGGACACGCATACGACGGACGATGCTTAAAGGGTAATTCAGTCACCGAAATCGAATGTATTTGTATGAAGCAATGCGATGACGACTATTCGTACGCAAGTAGTCGACTCAACATCAAGATATCTTGTTTGAAGACGAGAGATAAAATAATCGCCCCGCACTGCGGAGCGATTATTTTTGCAATATTGGCGCTTGTTAGTCGTGGCTAAGCGTGACTGAACGACCATTAACCGCCTGTACTGGACGAGCATTATGCCCCTCGTGTATCAAGCTTTTAAAATATGCAATTTGCTCGGCTGAGGCTTCGATTTTGTCTTTGAGCACATTCCAGGTAACGATTTCGGAACACGGTGGCGTAGTTAAAGAACCCTGGTAGCCATAATATTCCTCTTCTTCATCACCCAACAAACGCACCGGGCTTATGATTTCATCTGAGTGCGCGATCTCTGTTGTGGCTTCTTTCGGTGCAATATCCCAAATCTTTTGCAACGTACGATTGTGGTATCCCTCTCTTATAAATACACCAATAACCGCTAACTTACCGTCCGCTGCTTTGTTTACAAAGTGAACTTCCATAGGATATTCGTGACCGCTCACTACGTGTTCGGAAGGGCTGTGAAAGTGAAATTGCAACAGTTCGAATGTCTTTCCGTTAATTGTCAGCGTACTGCCGTTTGCCACGTTGACTTGTATAGTGTGTCCGTTATTAACCACATTCAGGCTGGTGTACTTGTAATTTATATTCAGACGTGGATTTTCTCCACGACTATGTGCACCAAGATCAATCGGAGACTGAGCCAGACCATTTCCGCATGCCTCCGCACCTTCGAGATCACCCCACGCAGATGGACCATGCACCAGATCAGCTTCGTCATAATTCCATTCTGCTGCGAAAGACGAGCTTGCGAACGTCAAAACAAGTGTTGCTATTGCAAATTTACTTTTCAACATCAGTATTTGTTCCCTTCATAAATGTGAAAAACATTCTTCCTTCTGGAGGAAAAACACACTTTTAAACTGTCTCAGCGTTGAAACAGCGGGCGCAAAAATCTCATGTATATCAACATACTGACAAGCAATATTATTTTATGCCTAAATAAATTTAGGCTTACTCTCTATTAATATATTTTTTTTCAATACGCGATGAACAATTTTTGTTCATATATTTTAGGGACAGATGCACTTTTTCGCTGCGTGTTCGACATGGTCATTCAGAAACGGATAAAATTTGTCACCTTGTTAATGATTCGAAAACTCAAAAGAGCATCTTTGATGCTTGTGTATCCGACAACCAAAACCTCAATTCCGAATACATTCTATTTAGCAAACTGTATTCATTGTGCTGACAACAATAGCAAAACTCTCACTTGTATTACGACTCGCCTCTCATGCGTATTCTTTTCGAGTCTATACATAGACAGGTATTTCGACACAAGCACATTTAGCAATAGAAAACCTCACAATACCTCTTCCCGTTAGAAACATTCTAGACCTGGGCCAGATCAACTGATTAATAGGCCATTAATCTCCACATGCTATTTACCCTGATAGTGCAATTTTTATAACTCAGAAACGCATGCATCAGCACGGTGTGATGCCTACATATTGAGGTGGTCTATGTCCGTTTCCCGGTCTCTGTGGCGATTTGCAATCTCCGGTTTGACACTCCTGTATTCGTTCAATACGCACGCACTACTAATAGGCGCGGACGACAATATCGCATCAAATTTATACGTCAAAAACTGGAGTTATACGGGTAGTTTCGATATCAATTCAATGACAGGCCTCGATCTTAGCAGCGGAAACTATTTGATTAACTCAGCAAGTATTTCCTTCAGTTTTATTGACGATCAGCAAGATCTATACTTCAGCTACTATACGCGAACAAGTTACGACGGTTCCACCTACACAGGGACTAATGAATATTTTGACATGTATTTCCTTGATCCTCAGGAAACGGTTTCTATAACTTTGGGCGATACTAGCCAAACTCTCGTTGGCGACTATTACTCCACCCCTAGCATTTTTTCTCATCAATATACGAATTCTCGCACGGTTCCTAGCGGCTATTACGTCGAATCGAGTTGCGGGTGGCAGGATTCAGTCTATGGTTGTACTGAGTGGGTAGATACTTCTTACACGGTTTATGACTATGATTACTTTTACAAGCGAAACCAGGGTTACGCCATTGATCAATACGTTGTGATGGATCTCGACAGCATTGCCATTGAAGATCTAATGAGTGACGGTCTATTGAGTTACAAACTGGTTATCACAGGCGACATGATTTTTCAAAATGCCTATCTCAATATCGATTATTCGCCTGCTTATACAATGTCTTCCAATATGGCATCGGTACCTGAAATAAACACCGTGGCATTGTTTGGTTTGGGCTTGCTCGGTTTGGCTGGATTTATTGGTAGGAGAAAGTCCGACGATATCGACAATCACTTTGCTTATTGAGGAGCGGAGTCCTAGCCAACTGGCACCATACCAATCTTGCCCAAGTACCCTGTCGGTTTTTCGCCACAGACTCCAGAAACATAATCCGCTTCTCTATAGATGAGCCAGTTCTCTAGTATGGCCACTCAATCATGCTTTATGTATTGGCTGGGTGGCAGTTCGGATCGACTATCCTATAAAATTTGAATTGGTTGCCGTTAGAGACTAGAACTACAACATTTTCGCCAATGGTAGTCGAATCTCGGTTACTTTGCATGTTCAACACATCACAAGAGTGCGTTGTACCTATCTGAGCTTATCTAAAAACATGATTGGTGTAAAAAGCTCTATGGTGAACATGAAATAGACCAGCGGATTATAATCCGAACCTTTATTACAAAAACTGCATGAACTTGGATTTGTCTGTGAAAAAGACAATCGTGATGACAAGGCTTTGCACTGCGACGTAGAAGATGCGGAAGGCCATCGTATTTCCATACTTGGAGACAAGGACGATGCCTTATCCAACTATCGACGCGAACTGACATTCATAGGATATGGAGATGAGTAAGAGAGAACACATTTTAAATAGAACCAGGGAAGAAAATCTGAAAAACACCAGGGCGACAAATAGGGGTTCTCTATAACGAACTCCCATTCACCTACCGAAGACAATAATCAGAAGGAGCCTGATTTTTGAGCCCGTCTCGTCGCTAAAGTAAAGAACGCTCGAAAAAATACCGGCTACTCAATCTCCGCATTGTGATAGACGTTCTGCACATCATCCAGATCGTTTAGCATAGCCAGGAATTTTTCGAACACGGCTACATCGTCACCACTGACGGTACACATGGCTTGTGGGAGAAAAGTGATCTCATCCACTTCCAGTTCCTGATCGCCAAGCAAACTCGCCAGCGCAGTCTTGGCCTTGAAGTATTCGTTTGGCGGGGTGAAAACAGTGATCATGCCGTCTTCGCTTTCGATGTCACTCACATCGACATCCGCCTCTAACATCGCCTCAAGAACCTTATCTTCATCCTCGCCCGCAAAACTGAATACCGCACGATGATCAAACATGTGAGCAACAGCGCCTTGTGCGCCAATCTTGGCCTTGGTTTTGGTAAAACACTGACGGACATCGTTGAAGGTACGCGTATTATTGTCAGTCAAACAGTCAACGATGACATTGCAACCACCGGGGCCAAAGCCTTCATAGCGAGCCGGTACGAAGTCTTCGCCACCGCCACCGCTGGCCTTATCCAGGGCTTTGTCGATGACATGCCCGGGAACCTGGTCTTTCTTCGCCTTGTCCATCAAGCGGCGCAGGGCCAGGTTGTTGTCGGGGTCTATGCCCCCGCTTTTCGCGCAAACATATATTTCGCGACCGTATTTGGAATAAACCTTGGCCTTGGCCACAGAGGTCTTGGCCATGGCATTTTTGCGGACTTCAAATGCTCTTCCCATAATGTTGATACTCTTCTGTCTATCAAAAGGGCGTTTGCCGGGGATTTTACTGGAGAATAGGCGTGTTCGTCCAAAATAATTAGCAAGCCCACATCCCCGTGAGGGCAGGTAAATCGACTAACTTCTTTGAACGGATAGAAGTTGGTGTTTAGTTCGGCCGGTACTCGTACCCCTACAAAATACCCCGTCTGTCGCTGAAACCTTTACCCGGCCGGCAAAGACTGGGCTATTTTTAAGTCGACGCTTTTCGCTGTACTACCGCTCAGCCCTGGCGCCCAACGATGTGCAAGCTCCAGCCGCGCGCAACACTAATGGGAACATGGTTCCACGCGGTGCGACTATCCGGTTCTGCCTACCTGGTTCCTAATGGGCGCTCTAGCAATAAACCGAATGAGGCACCAAGCAATCCCTTTCACAAGCGAAAAAAGCTGCTGTCATCACTATTATTCGGTCTAACTGAGGTCGGACTCCCCGCCCATTTCCCAAAAAAGTCTCTCGCTCTGTAGCCGACTGTAGCTATCCTTATGCGTATTTTTTCGATAGCTAAGGCATCCGGTATACGCGAAATGGTTTCGCAAGCTTGAAAGTCATGCGTAGATTAGACTGGTGCATCCGCGTGGATAAAGGAAACGGTTCGACTTCCAAAGCTGTTGCAAAATTGACAGGCAGATATTGTTGTTTGATACTGGCGACAAGACCAGGGCTTCTCCGATGACCTCATCAATAAAGTAACAGGCAGTCAGTAAAGTACCCGTGAAAACAACTTCGCGTTTTGCGCATAAATTAGTAAAGTCGCTTGGCATAGAGGAAATCTTTGCCAGACTTGGTAGTGCTTTACCATACACCTTTCGATTCATTCCGCTGCACTACAACTATAGTGCCAATGACCAACGTACTATTTATCGAGATGACGTGTATTTCAACGTCAATATGTCTGACTATATGCAGTGGCATATTTTTGCCAATCTTCCCGAGGCGTCCTGGCTTTGGGCCAACCGTCTCTGCGAAGATGGATCTGTGGTGTTTGACATCGGCGCAAATGTAGGCGTATTCAGCCTGAAGTTAGCGCAACGTTGCCAAAAGGAAGAAAAGAAATTCCGTATTCATGCCTTTGAGCCTAATCCGGCTATATGCCAGGCGTTTGAGGGCAACTTACAACTAAATCCTGCTCTCGCGGATCAAATTCATGTTGAAAAAGTCTGCCTGAGCTCGGAGTCAGGAAAAATTCCTTTCCATATAGACGATGCGAATACAGGGGGCGGCTCGGTGTTGGCGAAAGCGACTGCGGCAGCCCGTGAAATACTGGTTGATGCCATAACACTTGACGAGTTTGTCGCCAGGAATGAATTGGAACGAATAGATTTCATAAAAATTGATGTTGAAGGCTCAGAGCCGCTGGTATTGGCGGGCGCAATCGAGACGATTAAGCAACACATGCCTTTCCTGTATATAGAAATGACAAATCCCTGGTTTAGAAAACTGGACTCCTCTAACCAAAAGATCATCGACATGCTAATAGAACTGGGATACCGATGTGAAGAGGTTGAAGACACAAAGGTGCTGGCTTCGCGACCGCTTAACCAGGCACGGATAGACGGTGACAATCAATTCAACATCGTCGCATTCCCACCGAATTTTGTGCCATGATTAGGCGCGTAAGATTGCGGATTGCCTATCCTATCATCTCTTGAATGACCATATAAAACTTGTCCTTCTCAACCGGCTTCGTCAGATAGGCATTCATTCCGGCTTTTAAACAGCTATTCTTATCTTCGATTAGTGCATTTGCCGTCAGAGCGACTATCGGTGTAACGCAGCCTAGTCTCCGCAATTCTTTTGTCGCAGAAATACCGTCCATAACTGGCATCTTGATGTCCATTATAATCAAGTCGAAGTATTTTCTTGTCGCGATGTCAATTGCAGCCCGTCCATTATCGGCTATCTCAACATCCACACCGGCCCGCACCAGCATTTTCTCAATAAGAATCTGATTCACTTTGTTATCTTCGACAAGCAACACCGTTGCGCTGATGTCGGGTAACATTTCGGTTTTGACCAAATTCAGAGAACTACGATTGAAAAACTCGTTTAAATCTTCAGGCATTTCTTGCTCGATCATTTCTCCGCAATCGATGCTAAAGAAAAAAGTACTTCCTACGCCAAACCGGCTTTCAAAACGCATTTCTCCGCCGAGTTCTTGCGCCAATTGACTGGAAATAGCCAGACCCAAACCAGTCCCACCCGTTTGCAGTGAAGTGTGTGCATGAACTTGCTGGTAAGGTTGAAAGATCTCTTGGAAATATTTTTCTTTAATGCCAATACCTGTGTCTCTCACCGAAAACAATAGCTTTCGATTCTCACAGTCAAAACTCGTATCGACAACTATCTTACCTTTCTCCGTAAACTTTACGGCATTACCAAGCAAGTTGATCAATATTTGTCTTAATCGAACCCCGTCTGTTTCAATCAATGCGGGCAACGGAAAATGGTAATTCAATTCAAACCCAATGGATTTCTTAGCGGTTATTTCCTTGTAAAGCGATGCTGTCTCCTCCAACAGCGGACCGAGCGCTGTCACATGTCTCTCTACGATTAATTGTCCCGCCTCAATCTTTGAAAGATCCAGGACATCGTTGATGATATTTCGCAGGTGCGTGCTGCTGGCCGCGATATGTGCTATTGCTTCTTCTCTTTCCTGCTTACTTAGATCATTATGCAAGAGTTCTTCAACAAATCCGATGATGGCATTCAATGGCGTGCGTATTTCGTGGCTCATATTGGCGAGAAAGGTACTCTTTGCGGAGTTTGCATCCTCAGCCAATTGTTTGGCCAGGCGAAATCGCGTTTCATTCCCTGTCACCAGGGCATATACAATATTGCCGATCAGGGCAAATGAAACAAACCCTATCGCAGAGAGAATCAGCAGATACACACTCGTTTGCGTATGACTTTCATTGGCATCATTGATAACATTATTAATTTCGACACCTTGAAAGGCCAGCATAGCGCGTAGCTGTTGAAGCATGCCCGCTTGCCTATTCAACATTCCGTCAGCCAATAGCTCTCTCGCCTTTAAATCCTCACCTTCCACCAGTAACCTGGCCGAACGATTTTGATGCTCCGACACTTCAGCGACGATAGGAGATATGCTTTTCCAAATCTGTAACTCATAGTCGGATAGATTTTCCATCGCAAGTAGTGCATCTCTGGCTTCGATAAAGTGGACTGCCTCACTTTTAAGCTCCATAAATAGCTCATCGCGTTCGAATACGTCAGATGTGGCGGTCATACGGAGCAATAGAGAGGTGCGATTCATCGCAGCGTCCCGCATTTCACTAATGAAGTGCGTGTGCGAATTTTCAGATGAAACACGACCTAAGTGAGAGAGCACCGCATTATTGAGAAAATGAGAACCGACTACCAATATCATCAATATGGCAAATCCGGTGACGAAACCCAGAATAAGAATTGTTCTTGATGATTTTGGATTCACGATATTGGTAATGTGCATGACTTTCCTAGGCTATCGGCTTCGGCCATAATTCCTAAATTAAACACTGTTGCTAAATAGTCATAGTGTGTTGCCTGCCACATAGACAAAAAACAAAGCAAACCCATTTGATTGTGATGAACATTCTTTTCAGACGGTCTGTATAACTCCTTAACCGGAGTATCCCAGTCGCGCCGAAATTTTTTTTCCTGCGTCAACAAGCCGTTCTACCCATTCAGATTTTCTGCGTTCGATCGGGGCAGACACCGAAAGCCCTGCGACCACAGAACCCGATGAGTCCCGTATCAATACGCCGATACAGCCAACCCCGAGCTCTGCCTCCTCATCATCGAAGGCATATCCATTGCGCATGTCGCGCTCGATTTGTTGAGCCAGTGCTGTTTCATTACTCAAGGTGTTTTTAGTAAACCCCGGTAAGCCGGTGCGTTGCGCAAACTCGCGTATCGACTGCTCACCCAATTCTCCTAACATCAACTTGCCGACGGCCGTAACGTGCAGTGGCGCGCGACTGCCGATGACCTGTTCGACTCGTATCGCGTGTCGGCCGGTCACACGTTCCACATACACAACCTCGTCACCTTCGCGCACGGTCAGATTGACCGTCTCGCCGACCTGGTCGCGCAACCAGGCCATCACGGGTCTCGCCTCGCTACGGATATCGATACGCGAGCGCACCTGATCCCCCCAGCGCAACAGGCGGTTGCCAAGGTGATAATCCCCACCCTCGGTACGCTCGACCAGACCATGCACAATCAGCGAACCCAGAATGCGAAACGCGGTTGAGGAATGCAGGCCTGTGTCAGCGGCAAGAAATTTGAGGCTGACGGGCTGATCATAATTGGACAAGGCATCGAGCAGACTCACCGCCCGATCTATTACCTGAATACTGCTGGTGATTTCATTCATAAAATTTCACATTGTGAAAACGGTTACATATTGTGAAATGCTACCCGATTAAGTATGGTATGGCAAGAAGTAGAGCAAAGCAGTCAGTTTTTCCTGACACATACACCTGACAAGCTCACACCGAATTCATAAATATTAAGGAGATCAATACTATGTCTGCGATACCTGATTCCAGCATCAAGAATGCCCCGGCCTTTTGCGAAGGCATACAGCACTTTGGCGAGGAGTGGCCAAAGTTCGATACCCTCGGCGCGAGCCCGGTAATTGCAGAAAATCAGTCGGCGGTTGCCAATCCCCGCGACCCGAAGGCGGGATACCAGACCTTATTAATGGCCGACGCCCTGCGCTACCTCACCCTGCAGGTTTGTGGCGCCAAGGGTTCAGGTCACCCGGGCGGTTTCGCCTCCAGCGCCGAGGCCTATGCCGCGCTGGTCATGCTTGGCCATACCAATATCATCACCGAGGTCGGTCACCACGCACCCGGTTTCTATTCCGCTATGTTCCTCGACACCTCGCTGGAGGAAATGGGTATCCGCACTGTCGCCGAGATGCGTGCGCGCTTCCGTGAGCGTCACGGTCTGCTTGGCCACCTCTCTGGCGCGATCCCCGGCATACTCGCCCCGGCGGGCCCGCTGGGTCAAGGTCAGCACTTTGCACTCGCTGGCGCGATGCTACACCGCGACAAGCTATTCCCGTTTACACTCGGTGACGGCGGTATGGGCGAGCCCTATATTCTTTCTGCTATGCAGCACTTCAACGTTGCCTACCCTGATATCACCAATTTCCTGCCGGTACTAATCTGGAACGGCTATAGCCAGGAACACCACTCCATGGTGTCGCGCATGTCGAATGAAGAAATGGCAGCGTACTGGTCAGGTCATGGCTTTAAGAAGATTGTTATCGTCGATGCCAAGGACTTTGACGACAGCGGACAACAAGGTGCATACGTTGACAGTTCGCGCTTCTCATTTGAAAAGCGTAACGCGTTTGCCCAGGCGGTACTCGAAGGTGTCAATGAGGCAGCGCAGTCTGCGCTGAACGGCACGCTGACCTGCTTCATCATCAAACAGATGAAAGGCACTGGTGTACACACCGTTGGTTCCAAGTCGCACAATCTGTATCCGAACGACACGCTCGACCAGCAACACATCATCGATGGCCTGCAGCGTCGCGCGATTTCACCGGCCGCATGGCAACTGGTACGCGACAACTTTGTTCGCGCCGGTGGTGGTCCTGCGGTAAAGACATCGGTCACTGAGTCCGTACTCGATATCGCGCCACTGGGCAAACTGCCAATCACCGATTTCGCCGTCGGTGACAAGCAGGTGCCGTCCACCGCGATGGGCGTACTGGTTGGCGCGGTTGGCAAAATGGACCCGCGTTATGTCGTTACCAATGCCGACGGCAACGAAGCGTCTGGTATGAAGAACATCAATGACGTACTGAAGATTCGTCACCCGACCGAAGACGCCCTGTATAACCAGACACCGACAGGTCAGGTCTACGAGCCACTGAACGAAGACGCGTGCGCCGGTCTCGCGGTTGGTCTCGCGCTGTTCGGTTCGCGATCCATCTGGTTGTCGTATGAAAGTTTTGCCATCAATGGCTGGCCGATCTTCCAGACCGTCACGCAGGCGATGGCCGAACTGCGTCGCAAGACACCGGCGGCAATGTGTATGTTTACTGCCGGCGCGCTGGAACAGGGTCGTAACGGCTGGACGCATCAGCGCCCTGAAATCGAAAACTACTTCGCGGCACAGATGCGTAACGGTAACGTCTATCCATTGTTCCCGTGTGACGCCAATGCGATTCAGGCCGCCTATGAATGGGGTACGCAGCAGCACAACAAGGGTATCGCAATCATAGCGTCCAAGAGTCCGCTGCCGGTCTATGTTTCTATGGAAGAGGCACGCAAGGGTATCGAAGACGGTGCGATCACGATTTACGAAAGTGAAAAAGGTAGCAAGGGTACTGTTGTAATCGCCGCGACGGGTGACATGGTGTTCCTGCCGGTATTTGAAGCAAAGGACAAGCTGGAAGCAGAAGGTTATCGCGTACGCGTCGTTGCGGTAATGAATCCGCGTCGCCTGTATCGCGAGACAGATGTTTCCTGGGACACCGTATCTGAGCCTGACAACCGTTTCATGCCTCGCGATCAGTTCAATGCCATGTTTGACGGTGATCTGTTGATCGCGGTCAGCGGCGGACCGAGCGCCTCGCTTGAACCGGTATTGTTGCGCACACGCGCACCGCAGCGCGAAACCATTTGCTGGAAGCGCGGCGAAACCACGGCTTCACCGGCGGAAATCATGGGCTTCAACGGCATCACCGCCGCGGCCATGGTTAATGCTGCGAAGTCCATCGGCAAGTAAACAACACAGGAAGCACTGAGCATGAGCCAGACAAAAATCGTTGTACTGGATGACGATCCAACCGGTTCGCAAACGGTTCACAGTTGCCTGCTGCTAACGCGCTGGGATGTGGATACATTGAAAGCAGCCTTGAAAGATGCGTCGCCACTGTTCTTTGTGCTGACCAATACGCGCGGCATGGACGCCGCGCAGGCGGCAGATGTCACGCGCGAGGTGGTTAAAAACCTGCACATGGCGCTTATAGAACTCAAGGCCGTCGGCAAGGCAATCAACCCCATCATGGTCAGTCGCTCCGACTCGACATTGCGCGGACACTATCCGGTCGAAACCGATGTGATCAATGACGAAATGGGGCCATTCGATGCGCACTTTCTGGTGCCGGCTTTTTTCGAAGGTGGACGCATCACGCGCGATGGTGTGCACTATCTATTGGTCGATGGCAAGCCAGTGCCGGTTCACGAAACCGAGTTCGCACGTGATTCAGTGTTTGGCTATAAGCACAGCTACATGCCCGACTATGTGGAAGAAAAAACGAAGGGACGCATTCCTGCATCTGCGGTAAAGCGGTTTACGCTGGACAAGATACAGGGTGACGCATTGACGGATTTGCTTGCGTTACACGATAACCAGTGCTGCGTCGTCGACTGTGAACAGCAATCCGATCTGGATCAGTTTGCAGCGCAAATTCGCAAGGCAGCGGCACAGGGCAAACGTTTTCTGTTCCGCAGTGCGGCCAGTTTGCTGACCTCGCTGGCGCAACTACCACCGCAGCCTGTTGCCGCGTCTTCCATGCGTGAGTACGTGCGCAACGGCAAACCCGGCGCGGTCATCATCGGTTCGCACGTGAAGAAGACAACTTCTCAGTTACAAGAACTGTTGAAACAACCAGACATAACTCCGATTGAAATCGACGTCAGTCTGATCAGCAAAGAGCGAGACGCCCTGCTGAAAAACGTTCTTGAGACTGCGCTAATGGCGCATCAACTGGGAAAGACATCGGCAATCTTTACCAGTCGCGTTGAGCTGACCTTTGCCGATCAGCAAACACGTCTGCAATTTGGTGAAAGCGTTTCCGCATTCCTGATGGACGTCGTACGCGGTTTGCCACAGGACATTGGTTTTCTGATCAGCAAGGGTGGCATTACTTCTAACGATGTGTTGAGCAGTGGTCTGGCCTTACACACATCACGCGTGGTCGGACAGATACTCGCCGGTTGTTCGGTGGTGCGCTGTCCAAAAGATCACGCACGCTATCCAAATCTGCCAGTGGTAATTTTCCCCGGCAATGTAGGTGACGAATTCGCTTTGGCAACCGTCTATCGGCGTCTCAGTGGCCTGGACCAGCACGCGCGTTCTGATAAAGAACAGGCGGCATCCGCCTAAAAGGAAAACAGGAGCTCTCATGCGTGCAAATCTGAAGCAGGTTCTTGGTGCGAGTCCCGAGCGTGCCGTAGGATCGTTTAATATTCTTGATGTAGATATGGCCTTCAGTGTGATTGATACGGCTGAATCCGTAGGCGTCCCGGCGATCATTGGAATTGCCTCACGACATTTCCACGCCATCAATACACCGCGATTGATTCCGTCCATCATCGACGCCATGGAACAATCCTCCGTGCCTCTGGCCCTGCATCTTGATCATGCATCGCCACAGCAGTACGACATGATACGTCGTGCCCTGGATCTTGGTTTCTCCAGCATCATGATTGACGGTTCCCTGTTACCCTTTGATGAGAACGTCGACATTACTGCGCGCGTGGTTCATACCGCGAATGCTTACGATGCAGGCGTTGAGGGCGAGATCGGCGGTATTGCCGGCGAGGAAGGCGTTGCGGATACTCATGGCGCAGAACTTGAAGCCCTGCCCTATACCGACGCCAGTGAAGCCAGACGTTTTGTCGATGCCACTGGTGTAGACGCTCTCGCCATCGCCGTTGGTACAGCGCATGGCATCTATGCCGCCGCGCCACAAATCAGTTTTGATACCATCAAGGCCTGTAACAATTCTGGTGTTCCGCTCGTCATGCACGGTGCTACCGGCGTCAGCGACGACGATTTGCAATACGCTGTACGATGCGGCATACGCAAGATCAATTATTTTTCCGGTCTGCTACAGGATGCCATGAACACCGTACGCGCCAGCAGCCGCAATACTGATAATGATTTCCTCGCTTTCAAGCAGCGCCTGCAAGGCAACTGGCAACAGACGCTGCGACAGCAGATGCGACTATACGCATTGCATGCACTCGTACCAGCGGAGGAAGAAGCGTAATCATGCACGCCGTCTCTGAACAACTCGACGCCGTCCCGCAGGCGAAAACTGGTAAGACACAGCTTCTGCAATTGATGCGCGCTTACTTGCCCGTCGACGCCATCCTGCACGAAGCCGAAGACCTTCGTCCGTATGAATGCGACGGTCTGTCTGCCTATCGTCAGTTGCCGATGATGGTGCTACTACCGACCACAATTGAACAGGTGCAACACATCATGCGCATCTGTTACGAACACCATGTGCCGGTTGTTGCGCGTGGCGCAGGTACTGGATTGTCCGGCGGCGCCTTGCCACTGGCACAGGGTATCGTGCTTAGCCTGACGAAATTCAAATCGATACTCGATGTAGACGCACTGGCGCGTACTGCACGCGTGCAACCCGGTGTGCGGAATCTAGCCATTACCGACGCGGCAAAACGCTTCGGACTGTATTACGCACCGGACCCCTCTTCACAGATTGCATGCAGTATCGGCGGCAATGTGGCTGAGAATTCCGGTGGCGTGCATTGCCTGAAATACGGCCTGACCGTACACAATATTCTCGAACTCAAGGTTGTTACCGTCGACGGCGAGTTGCTCACTATTGGCAGCCAGGCACTCGATAGCGCCGGTTTTGATTTGCTGGCCTTGATGACAGGTTCCGAGGGCATGCTCGCTATCATCGTCGAGGTGACCGTGCGTCTGTTACCGATTCCGGAACGCGCACAGGTAATCCTTGCTGCATTTGACGACGTAGAAAAGGCCGGCGCCGCTGTTGGTAATATCATCGCCGCCGGTGTTATTCCCGGTGGGCTGGAGATGATGGACAAGCTCGCAATACAGGCGGCAGAAGATTTTGTTCACGCCGGTTATCCACGCGATGCCGAAGCGATTTTATTGTGTGAGCTTGACGGCACCAATGAAGAAGTCTCCGAGCAGGTCATGCAGGTGCGCGAGGTGCTTGAACAAAGCGGTGCCACAGAAGTACGGACCGCGAAAAACGAACAGGAACGCGCGACATTCTGGAAAGGCCGAAAGTCCGCCTTCCCTGCTGTAGGTCGCCTGGCACCGGATTATTACTGCATGGACGGGACAATTCCACGCAAGCGACTGCCGGAGGTGTTGCGCGGTATCGCTGATTTATCGAAACACTATAATCTTCCGGTCGCCAATGTCTTTCATGCCGGTGATGGTAATCTGCATCCGCTGATACTGTACGATGCAAACAAGCCAGGCGAGCTTGAACGCACCGAGGAATTTGGCGGCAAGATACTGGAGCTTTGCGTCGAGGTGGGTGGCACCATCACCGGTGAACATGGCGTAGGTATGGAGAAGATCAACCAGATGTGTTCGCAATTCGACAGCGCGGAGCTAACACAATTTCATGCAGTGAAGCATGCGTTCGACCCTGCCGGTCTGCTCAATCCTGGCAAGGGTGTGCCGACACTGCATCGTTGTGCAGAATTTGGCGCCATGCATGTACATCGCGGTCAACTACCCTTTCCGGAACTCGAACGTTTTTAACGGATGGAACAAGACGTGTCGGATATAGAACATCAACTACAGCAACAGATCGAAGGTGCACTACAAGACGGCAAGCCGCTGAATATTGTCGGCGGTAATAGTAAGTCGCACCTCGGTCGCGCCTCGCACGGTGAAACCCTCAGGGTCAGCGGACATCAGGGTATATGCAGCTATGAACCCACCGAGTTGGTCATTACCGCCCGCGCGGGAACGCGCGTGGAAGAAATTGAACAGGTGTTGAGTCAACATAATCAGATGCTGCCATTTGAACCGCCGCACTACGGACCAGATGCCACCATCGGCGGTACCATCGCATGTAATCTTTCGGGGCCCGCACGTGTCAGCAATGGCGCAGCGCGTGACTTTCTGCTCGGCACGCGCATGATTAACGGCAAGGCACAGGTATTACGCTTTGGCGGTGAGGTGATGAAAAACGTTGCCGGCTACGATGCCTCGCGCCTGATGTGTGGCGCGATGGGAACGCTAGGTGTTTTGCTGGAAGTCAGCCTCAAGGTATTGCCAAAACCCGCCACCGAGGTGACACTGGTGCAGGAAATGACGGTGAGCAAGGCTATACAATTTATGAACGAATGCGCCGGCATGCCGTTACCTGTATCCGCGAGCGCATGGTGTAATGGTCAGCTTTATATTCGTCTCTCAGGAAGCACCAATGCGATAAACACAGCGCAGCGATATATCGGTGGTGAGGTACTGGATTGCGCCGCGGCGTTCTGGTCGCAAATGCGCGAACACCAGCTGGCTTTCTTTCAAACTGACAAACCATTGTGGCGAATTTCCCTGCCCTCCACCAGCCCACAATTTTCAGTGGATGGTGAGACACTCATCGAGTGGGGAGGCGCATTGCGCTGGCTGATCACCGACGCACCGGCGGAAACAATATTTACGGCGGCGGCTACGACCGGCGGACACGCTATGTGTTATGCAGGACATAATCGTGACGCACAGATTTTTCAGCCCCTCGACACAGGGCTTATGGCGCTACACCGTCAGCTGAAAAATTCTTTCGATCCACACGGAATATTCAATCCAGGCAGGATGTATCAGGAGTTCTAATGCAAACCCAAATACTGGACAGCTATCGGCAAACCGCGGAAGGTCTGGAGGCCGAATCGATATTACGCAGCTGCGTACACTGCGGTTTTTGTACCGCAACCTGTCCTACTTACCAGTTACTCGGCGATGAACTCGATAGCCCACGCGGTCGCATCTACCTGATGAAGCAGGTTCTCGAAGGCAAGGAAGTCACGCAGAAAACACAGACCCATCTCGATCGCTGTCTGACATGTCGTTCCTGCGAAACCACCTGTCCGTCCGGCGTGCAATATGGTCGACTAATAGATATCGGCCGTCACATTGTTGAACAAAAGGTGAGTCGTCCCTTGATCGCACGCATACAACGCAAAATGTTGCGTACTGTTGTACCCAATACCGGATTGTTCAAAACAATGCTCGGACTCGGACAGGTATTCAAACCACTTTTACCACGCGCATTGAAACGCAAGATTCCTGCGATGGGAAAGGCCGTTGCCTGGCCAACCCGACAACACACACGCAAGATGCTGATACTGGAAGTCTGCGCACAACCCGTTACTGCGCCACAAACCAACGCTGTCACTGCGCACGTACTCGACAGCTTAGGGATACAGCTGGTACGTACCAACGGTACCGGTTGTTGCGGTGCGCTCAGTCATCATCTATCCGCACACGAAGAAGGTCTCGACTATATGCGTCGCAATATCAATGCGTGGTGGCCGCATATTGAACAGGGCGCAGAAGCCATTATCAGCACCGCCAGCGGTTGTGGCGTAGTAGTAAAGGAATACGGCAAATTACTGGAACACGACAGCCACTACGCCGCCAAGGCGAAACGAATTTCTGAACTGAGCAAAGACATTAGTGAAATATTATCGGCGGAAGACTTGTCAGGTTTCCGTAAAGAAACGCCAGTAAAAATCGCCTTTCACTCTCCTTGCACCCTGCAACACGGACAGAAGTTGGTCGGCAGTGTCGAAAACATTCTTCGTAGTGTCGGATACCAACTCACCGAAGTCAGTGATCCGCATTTGTGCTGTGGTTCTTCCGGAACCTATTCCATATTGCAATCAGAATTGTCGCAACAATTGCTGAACAACAAACTCAACAGCCTGGAATCAGGTACACCGGACATCATCGCTACCGCCAACATCGGCTGCCAGATGCACATGGCCACCAAAGCAAAGGTACCGGTAAAGCACTGGATTGAACTGCTACGCGATTAAATAAAATTGAAGAATCGCCACTCGAGATCTATACAACAGTAGCTAAGCCACAGTTGAGTTAGATAATGCTTCTATTTCTATGGCGGAAATTCGCTCAAGCGCCCTCTGAACGACTCTGCTTACGCATCAAATACGTCGCAATCAATATCGCGGGCAAGCCCAGCATCGCCGCATAAACAAAAAACCCAAAATACCCCTGCGCCTCAACTACGATACCTGAGAACCCGCCAATAAACTTTGCCGGTAATGTCATGAGCGAGCTAAACAAGGCATATTGCGTCGCCGTATAAGCGGAGTTAGTCAGACTTGAAAGATAGGCAATAAACACCGAAGTCGCGATTCCGCCGCTGAGATTATCGGCACTGACCACTAGCGCGAGCATAGTAGTATTGGGTTCACTTAGCGCCAGCGTAGCGAAAAGCAAATTGGTCGCAGCAATTAATACCGCCCCCAAGACCAGAGGTCTAAATAAGCCATAGCGCACTACTAGCACGCCACCGAGGGCTGCGCCGGCAATCGTCATGAAAAAGCCAAAGACCTTGGTCACATTGGCAATCTCGATCTTGCTAAAACCTAGATCCAGATAAAAGGGATTGGCCATCACGCCCATGGTGATATCGCTGATCTTGTACACCGCGATCAGGCCGAGGATGATCATGGCCTGTTTACCATTGCGTTTGAAAAATTCCACGAAGGGGCTAATTACCGCTTCACTAAACCAGACAGCGAGCCTCACCACGGGAGTGTTGGCGCTTTTAAGGTGCAGTTTGTTTTTTATCTCTTCCTGTAAAGCTTCGGTATGTTGGTTCTGTGCATGTACTGGCTCACGAATAATCAATGTTGTTGCTATACCGATCAACATACACGCCGCCATGCTGATATAAGCCGTAGGCCAGTCCTGAAAATCCGCGATGTAAAACGCGCCAGCCCCAGCCACCAAAAGTGCCAGCCGATAACCCAGGACGTAGGTCGCCGCCATGGCCGCCTGGAATTCTTTATCCAGGGCTTCGATACGATAGGCATCAATACTGATATCCTGAGTTGCGGAGGAAAAGGCGACCAGCAAGGCAAACCAGGCGATCACTTCAATATGAGTGGAGGGATTCGTCGAGGCCATTCCCAATAACCCGATTGCAATACCCGCCTGCGCGACAAGCATCCAACTGCGGCGCTTGCCCAGCAACCTGGTGAGCAGTGGTATTTTCAGGTGATCGATCACCGGCGCCCAGAATACCTTGATCGAATAAGTAATGCCTACCCAGCTGAAAAAGCCGATCACACTTTTTTGAATCCCAACATCGTTTAGCCACGCGGACAACGTGGAAAACACCAGCAGGAAAGGCAATCCAGCGGAAAAACCCAGGAACAACATGCCCAGAACTCTGGGTTTGCTATAAACCCGGAACGCTTCGGCCCAGCTTTTAATTGGCGCATTGTTCGTCGAATTCATACAACTTCCTCGCGATTAGACAGAATGCCTAACAAGAACTATTCCGCTAACGCAGAATTTGTGTAGATTATAGTGACGAGTTGTGAAGAAATCAGTACGAAAGCACTGAATGTTGGGCTTCCCTGCGAGTTTCCGTTTTCCAAAATGCCACAGCATCTCCAACCGTTTATTGGTATGTAGATCGCTATCGCATCTATTGTTTGGCGCCCCAACAAATGAGGCAGTAGCAGGACACGCTATCCCGTACTAGAGTTTGAAGAATCTCATCGTGTCAACCAGGCTATGGGCCTGACTCGACATCTCCTCCGCCGTACTCGCCAACTCTTCAGACGAAGCGGCGTTTTGCTGTGAAACCCTGTCGAGTTGACCAACAGCAGTGTTCATCTGAATGACACCCTCAGATTGTTCCTCGGATGCGCAGGTAATTTCGCGTACGAGTTGCGCCGTACGTTTAATGTCAGGAACTATTTCATTGATTAGCCTTCCAGCCTGCTCGGCAATCTTCACGCTTTTCGCTGCGGTGTCGTTAATTTCCTGCGCAGCCGCCTGGCTACGTTCCGCCAGTTTGCGCACCTCATCCGCCACAACCGCGAATCCCTTGCCATGTTCACCGGCACGCGCAGCCTCTATCGCGGCATTTAAAGCGAGCAAATTGGTCTTGTAAGCGATGTCTTCGATCATGCTGATACGCTCCGCGATATCACTCATCGCGCTGACGGTATCCACTACGGCCTTACCGCCTTGCTCTGCCTTCTCCGAAACTTTGCCGGCAATCTCGTCAGTCAACTTAGAATTATCTGTATTCTGATTGATCGAGCTACCCATTTGTTCTAACGAAGCACTGGTTTCTTCCACGCTAGCTGCCTGTTCACTGGCTGCCTGACTGAGTGTTTGCGCGGTTGAACTGACTTGCGCGGATGCGCTGGAAATATTGTCTGTCGCAATTGTAATTTCTCCAATGACCTCACGTAACTTTTCGACCATGTCAGACACGCTTCGACTAACCTGTGAAATTTCATCTCGACCTTCTGTCTGGACATCAACTGCCATGTTCCCGTTTGAAACGCTTTCGGCGGCAATAACGAGATTTCTAAGCGGATTGACGATGCTGCGTGTAATCAGTGTTGCGAAAACGGCGGCGACTCCCATAGCAACCAACAAAACAAAAATAATCACGCCGATAGTTTTTTTCGCTACGCCATCAAATTCTCTATCCGCTTCGAGCGACTCTTCAGTCATGGACTTGTCGATGAAGGCTAAGGACTCGAGTACGGCATCGCGCATCTCGTCCAGTTCACCATCGATCTTTCGAATCTGACTCATATTACGGTCGGCGTCGTCTGCTATAAGCGGAAGCAGTTCCATTTCAAACTTTTGTATATACTTATCCAATGCCTGCGCAAACTTGCGCGTCTCACGATGCTCTGCATCTGTATCAGACATATTCGCCAGTTTTTTTTCGCTTTCCAGCGCTACTGATTTAATTTTTTCCAGATCAGCGCGTGTTTCATTCAAATCGCGATTAATAATAGAGTCGCCAATAACGGCGTAAATGCTTTCCACCCAGGCACTAATATCTTTAATCGCCATAGCGTCGCTTGCCCGCCCGGCGCCCTCGTCCTGTAATTCGGAGAGTTCTATTGTATTGACTATTTGATATGAGGCCAGACCGGCAAACAACAGAATAACCGCAAAAAATGCCCCGTATAATCGCTGTCCGATACGAAATTTGGAAAACATGTCTTATTACCTATTGTTTCTACATTCTGTAATCTTAGTTTTCGACATAACAAATCAAAAGATTAGCTCATATCACTATTTTATTTACATTATCCAATAGCGGTTTCAATACAAAGACTTAATTAACTTGTATTCCAAATAGTCTTTTGTCATCTCTCACACTAATGTACTAGGCTTTAACCTCTCTATAGAAATGGTTTCACAAAATATGTTGCGCTAAACGCTCTAGCGTCGACAAAAACTACTGAATGTTTGTGTTTTACTAGCCTGACATTTTTATGCGCGTGTTATCTACTGCAACTATGTGAGTGACAACGCCTCTTTGTATTACTCGATTTTTAACGTAGATAATCACCGAAACCCAACAAAAATATGACCGGTACTGGACAGACTGCAATCGTCGTTGTTAGCAAGAAACGAGACCACTTCATCTTTTTCGACATACCGTACATAGCTGCAATGCCACCACCACCGCCGAGCATAGAATTACCAGGCATGTTTAACAAAAGCCCGAGACAAACGTACTGATTTCGCATTGCGTGTGGTATCGCTAGACGGTGTGGCCAGGAGCATCTATCAGATGTCGTGAGTTGTTGAAGAATCGGCTTTAAATGCGTCTTTCGCTCCCCTGCTACGTCTACGTTCCAATCACCTTGCAACCATCGCCCACACGCAAAGGCCAAGGACAAACCCGCAATCGTACTCAAATAGACCAACACCACGCCGGTTTTACCGAATACCAGCATCAGCAAAATACCCAACTCCACGCCTGGCACAAAAGGTATTGCCAACAACGCGATGTAACACAGACTTCCGATAATCAGACCGCTTGTCGTTTGGTTTTCACACAAGCCAATCAAATATTGTTTCCATTGCAACATCAGAGGTGAATCAGAGAACCAACTCACAACAGTGACCGCTATAATTCCGATCACAAGCAACCGGAAAATCAGAGCTACATTCAGCATCGAGTTGGCTCCATGTTTTCGTTGTGGTAGGCGCATGGTGATCACTCCTTTGCGTTGTTCAGCGTCGCTCCGTTATTGCCAGAGCACGGAGTGAGTATCCCCTGTTGGTATTCGCAAATGAATTCCCTATAATGACAAACCATATTTGCACATGCGCACATGATTTTTCCTACCAGAGGGGCCAGTATTTGAGCACTATTCATACGGAATCCACCCATAGAGCCCAAAACATGTCGCTGGAATGGAGTGATCTGGCGGTCATCCTCGCCGTCTGCCGTAGCGGTACTTTGGCCGGTGCGGCCCGCGTTCTCGGCCAAAACCACAGCACCATATTTCGAAGAATCAACGCTATAGAAGAAAGAACCGGAGTGCGTTTTTTCGAACGCCTGCGTGAAGGCTATGCCATGACAGATGCCGGCCGCTCTGCCATGCGCTATGCCGAACGCATCGAGGCCGAGGTCCATGCGCTTGGTCGCGAGGTACTCGGACAAGACTTACGTATCCAGGGCAAGATCCGCGTTACCGCGCCTGAGGGAATGTTATGGAAGGTGTTGCCGCCAGTATTCGATGCCTTTGTGAAGCGACACCCCGAAACCAGTATCGAAATCCTCGGCGGCCACTCCATGGTTGACCTGGGACGTCGCGAGTCAGACATTGCTGTTCGCGCCACCGCCAAACCACCCGATATCAGCCTCGGCAAGAAATTGTGCAATTTTCGTTTCGCTCTCTATGCCTCGCCGCAATTCCTCGACAGCATGGACGAACGTCCTATCCATGAACAACCCTGGTGTTTCATCGAAGGCACACATGAATGGCTGGTTCCCTCGTTGTGGAAAAAACCAGAGCAGGCAGAGCGAGTCATTGCATTCAGCAGCGCCAGTGTCTTTGGTGTACTCAACTGCACTGCCGCTGGCATGGGCTTGACGCTAATGCCCTGTTATCTTGCCGACGCCGAACCACGGCTGGTGCGCGTCAGTGAATTTACTGGACCAACATTAGAGTTATGGATACTGACGCATCCGGATTTGCGCCACACCGCCAGAGTGAAGGCATTGATGGCATTTTTATTTGAGAACTTGAGTAAGGATGCCGATTTGTTTGAGGGCAGCAGACCTGCGGGGAAGCCGAGGCTGATCTGGGGGGCATGATGCATTTGCGCATGTTATCGCATGAAGATACACAGATCGATTGACAGTTCCGCTTCATTTTCCGATTTTATACGTCGAACTCCGGCCGCGCGGATCTCGCAATAGCATTTCCTTGCTTAATTGCCTCCTATCCTCGATCAATGGCATCTCTATTTCGCATTCTCTGCAACTCCACATCTGATAATATCTTTACTCTTACCTGCCCATAGTTTTTAATCGAAAGGCTTTTTGGATCTTATGACTAGCCGCATTGATGTGTTGATTGGTGCATAATACCGACTGCAGCCCGGAATCAGGCTAATAGCATTTCCATACCGTTTAATGGCGTAATAGCATGGAAAAATTACGGAAAATGATTGATGTCGCAGGTCTACTAAAGCCTGGAATAGGCAGAAAATTTGCGCTTTTCATATTATTATTCAGCTCTGTCGTCACCTTAGTCTCAACAATCGTTCAGCTGACAATTGAATTTAAACGCGATGTTGGCGATATAGAACGCTCACTTGTCCAGATTCGCACAAGTTATTCAGAAAGTCTGGCTGGAAGTCTATGGGTTGTCAGCAAGCAAGACGTAAAGCTACAACTCGATGGCATTTTGCGCCTACCAGACATGCAATATCTCGAAGTCCGAAATGAGAATGATGATATTGTTTCGAAGGTCGGTACTTTTATTGGCGTCCGTGTTTTGCGCGAAGAAACGCCACTCTTCTACAAACACCAAGATAAACTTGTATTCGTTGGGACATTAATCAGCATAGCCAGCCTGGAAGGCGCTTACCAACGGCTAATTGACAAAGCACTTGTCATTCTGCTTAGTCAGACCATAAAAACCTTTCTCGTATCTTTTTTCATTATTATTCTATTTCAGTACTTGATTGGGCGTCATTTAGCGAAAATTGCGCGTCATTCCGAGGTACTGGATGCGATTACGCCTGAGCAAAACCTGGAACTCGACAGAGATGACGCAAATTCGAAACACAAAGACGAGCTAAGCCACGTTGTATCCGCTATCAATAAAATGCGGTGTCGCTTAAGCAACGCATTTAGAAAATTGCTACACAGTGAAGAAAATACACGAATGATGGTTGAGTCAGTTCAAGACTACGCCATTTTTCGCCTTGATGTCGATGGGCATATCAGCACATGGAACAGTGGCGCACAGCGTATTTTTGGCTATGCCGCGTCGGAAATAATAGGTAAGCCATATAGTGTTTTCTTTTTACCGCACGATATTGAAAACAATGTGGTGCGTCAGTTACTGGAAAATTCCGTAAAAAATAATCGTGCCGAAAGCGCAGGGCTTCGCACACGCAAGGATGGAACCGCGTTTTGGGCAGAAGGAACGCTTACCGCGCTTTTTGATTCCAGTAACACTCCCAAAGGTTTCTCATCTGTTACGCGCGACATTACAGAACGCAAGACAGCGGAAAAGGAACAACAGCGACTCAATCGCGCTTTGCGCCTGCTAAGCGACTGTAATCTACTCCTCGTCAATGCAAAATGTGAGTACGAATTACTAACTGGCGTCTGCCAACTCATCGTCAACACAGGGGGTTATATCGCCGCTTGGGTGGGAGTACCAGAAAACGATCAAGACAAAACAGTTAAGTCCGTCACTCAACATGGATTTGACCAACAGTTTTTCAACGAGTCTCCCGTCTCCTGGGATGAGTCACTCAGCATTGGACGCGGCCCGACGGGTATTGCGATACGAACACGTAAACCGCAATTCTTTCAACAGGGTCAAACGAATTCCCAGATACTACCGTGGCGATCAACCGCAGAAAAGCACGGTATACAGTCTGGTCTTGCCATGCCTATGATTTCCGGAGATGAACTCATCGGTATACTATCCCTGTACTCTTCTGATCCCATGGCATTTACACAGGCGGAAGTAAACCTTTTCGAGGAGTTAATCCGAAATATTGTTTTTGGCATCGAACGTCTGAGATCTATAGAAAAACACGCCATTGCTGAGGCTGCCAGCGAGGCAAAATCCACATTTCTTGCGAATATGTCACACGAGATTCGCACACCGCTTAACGCCATTCTGGGTTCAACCCAACTGCTACGCCGCGAAAATCCCACGCCGAAACAATCAGAACGGCTTGACACAATCGATACCGCTGGCGAACATTTGCTCGACATCATTAACGCAGTCCTCGATTTATCAAAAATTGAGGCTGGCAAATTTTTTATTGAATCAAGGTCAGTTAGCGTTGTTGAAATCATGGCCGGCATAAACTCCCTCATGGAGGAGCGTGCCACTGCAAAACATCTGTCCTTCAAAATAGAAATCGAAAAAGTGCCGAAACTCTTAGTAGGAGACGCCACTCGAATAAAGCAGGCCCTGATAAACTATGTAGGAAACGCTATAAAATTTACCGAAAAAGGCATGATAACTGTGCGCGCTACTACTTTAGCGGAAAGTGATGACGATGCAGTTATACGCTTTGAGGTGGAAGACACCGGCATTGGAATTGCCGATGAAAATATTCATCACTTGTTCACCGCATTTGAACAAATTGATAGCACTTCTACACGCAAGTATGGTGGCACAGGTTTGGGTTTGGCTATAACGAAAAAGCTTGCCGAATTAATGGGGGGCGATGCTGGCGTAGAAAGTAAACCCGGCATCGGCAGTAAATTTTGGTTTACTGCACACCTAAAGAAGGAAATATTACCGCGAGCAGAACATTCTTTTTCTGATAACAATCGCGATCAAATAGACATCGAAAAAGATTTCAGTCGAAATAGAGTATTGATCGTGGACGATGAACCTGTCAATCGAAAGCTATTGATCGATATATTGAAGATACTAAATCCTCAAGTTGACCAGGCGGAAAATGGTTCAGAAGCCGTTGAACTAATAAAAAATAATCCATATGACCTAATCTTCATGGACATGCAAATGCCTGTCATGAATGGACTGGATGCAACGCGAAGGATTCGAATGTTGCCGAACGGTAAGACCGTACCCATCATCGCTTTAACCGGAAATGCTTTCTATGAGGATCGCCTTCGATGCCTAGAGGCGGGAATGACCGAGTTTGTTTCCAAGCCATTCAGTGTAGTTCAGCTATTGAGCAATGTCCGGAGGTGGCTATCCGAAACTGTACATTCAAACGACAAGGAGCTTGTCTAATGTTTCTTAACCAAGTCTACAATTTACGATTAAGAGTCGTTGTCATATTCGTTTTGGCATTTTTTTCTGCACATCCCAGTTACGCGTCTGCACTGCCTGACTGTTCTCGCACATATACCCTGGCCTACCACGACCATGGCATGCTGTATTCGACCACACTAGACGCAGGCATCGATAGAGACGTTGCTATCGAAATGGTTAAAAGAAGCGGCTGCAATGTCGAAATCTCTGTTATGCCGAGAGCTCGCATATGGACCTGGATAGAGTCTGGCCAACTTGATTTCAGCATGTCGGGAATCACCAATGCATCGCGTGATAAATTTGCCGATTTTGGTTGGTATCTGTACAACAAATATTATTTTTTAGTCCGAAAAGACGCAAACATTGATAGTCTTGCGGAGTTTGAAAATAATCCCAAACTTGAAATCGGTGCAATCCGTAGTTTTCGTTATAGTGAAAACGCGAACAAATTGGTCGACCGATTGGCGTCGCAACATCGCGTTACCGACGTACCGGATCATGCACAGTTGCTCAGCATGCTCAAGCTAAACCGTATTCAGGGTATGATTATCGAACCATTCAATTACACACAGGTCGACAGTCGTGAGCTGAATGAAGTTACGAAAATCATCGACACTGGCGATCAGCCGGTACTACATGGACTCATCATGTCAAAGAAATCCCTGTCTGAGGAAGAGAGAACGAAATGGCGTAATATCATCGATGGAATGAGAATGGATGGAACGCTGCTCAAGATCATGAGCAAATACTTCGACAAGGAAATGGCAATATCGATGGTTGATTTCTAGTCTGCACGGGAGTGCCCCCCTGCAAACGCCAGTGTTTAGATATTTAACTTATTAAAAATAAAACCTGGCAAATGCCTTAATGCCATCATGATCACCCACCACTTACCTGGCACATATTCGGTCGTCTTGCCCGACTCGACTGCCAGCACAATCTGTTTCGCCACAGATTCAACACTGGCTAGCTTTACTCCCTGTGCCTTCAAGTGTGCCGTCATGGGCGTATCGGTCGGGCCCGGCTTTATAAGCACCACTTTCACTTGTGTGCCTGCAAATCGGTGTTGCAAGCCTTGTGCATAACGGGTCACCAGTCCTTTTGCCGAACCATAAATATAATTGGACTTTCTGCCGCGATCACCAGCCACTGAGCCTATAATCAGTAATTTACCACTATTCGTCTCGGCCATATGCTTGGCAAAGGCTTCGGCAAAGAGTACTGGCGAGACGGCATTGATCTCCAGGGCTCTCTGCATTTGTTGCAAGTCGTTCTGACAAGCGTCTTGATCAGGCAAATCTCCATGTGCGATCAGAACAATATCGCAACGACCCTGTATTGCAATACTGTCAACCGTCGTTTGTATAGATTTCGCATCGACAAAACTTGTCTGAACATTCTGGATATTGGTTTGCGGACTACGCACTTTGAGATCGGCGGCAACTCGCTCGAGTTTTTTTTCATCACGCCCAAGCAGTACCAGTTCAGCAGGCCGTTTTTTCAACCACAATCTGGCGCAATGTGACGCAATCGCCGAGGTCGCGCCCACAATGATAATGCGTTGTATGTCGCTCAACTCAACTCCCCATTAATCGTCGTGACAAACCGGAACTGATACCGGGATCACGGTATTGACAGAATTCATTCAATCGCGGATAAGCCGACTCAAATAAATCACGCGGCATACGCGCATCTTTGGCCGGATAAATTCCTCCGCCTGCCTCTCTCACTATGGCGTCGAGGCGTTCAAACAGTTTCAGCGTCCTGTTGCCACGGTTGGCGAAATCCAGGGCCAGGGTTACACCGGGTCGAGGAAAACTCAACATGCCACGCGACTGTCTGTTGCCAAAGGTTTTGAGTACCGTTAGAAATGAACCTTCACCGGTACGCGAAATTTCTTTTAGCATTGCCGCCGTCGCATCATTCCCCGCCTCACGTGGGATCACGCTTTGATACTGATAGAAACCTTTGGGTCCATACATACGATTCCATTCGAGAAGATTATCCAACGGATAAAAAAATGATTCATAGTGACTGACGGCACACCCTGCCTGAAATTTTTTCATGCGAAAATAGATGCTGTTGAAACAGCGCAATGTCGCCTTATTAACCAGAGAAAAAGGTGGCTCTAAAGGCATGCGCAATGTGTCGTGTTTACGCGACGGCACCTGTTCAATTTCCGCTGGATTTGCGCGCATGAACAGGCCGCGCGTATTTTTTCCAGACAAACAGTCCACCCACGAAACCGTGTGTTCCCAGTCTGCTTCAGAACTATCCGCTAGATGGAAAAACTCGCCGAGGTCAGCATAGGGTATAGTCTCTGTTTCCAGCCATGGTCCCTTAACCGCTTGCAACTGTATTTCAGCTTTCGCAATAACACCCGTCAGTCCCAACCCGCCGACAGTCGCTTCAAACCAGTCACGACGCGATCCAGGACCGCAGACAATAACTTCGCCGTCGCTGCGAACCAGTGTCAGTTCGTGAACATGATCGCCAAAGCTACCCTGGCGATGGTGATTTTTTCCGTGGATATCGTTGGCAATGGCGCCCCCGACAGTCACTATTTGCGTGCCTGGCGTCACAGGCAGCATCCAGCCACGTGGAATCATCAGTTGCTGTATATCTCGCAACAACACACCGGCTTCGCACATGAGCCGTCCGGAGTGTTCGTCAAATTCAATAAAGTAATTGAGACCGCCGGTCATCCACAGGCTTCCCTGTGGATTCAGACACACATCGCCATAGCTACGTCCCATGCCGTACGCAAGTCCAGGTAATGCCGCCTGGGTAATCACTGTATGGATATTGTCTGGCGTTTTTAACTCAACAACTTGATGCGGATCAGCTGACAAACGTCCCCACGAGGAAACCAGTTTCATCTGCCCCCCGCACCAAAAACATAGCGTTTATCCAGTTGGTACTTGATCAAATAACCTATTGCAAGACCCATAACTCCGCCAAGATAGCGCATTTCTTTATTTGCGAAGATAGTGTGAAACATCCACTCAAAACCCCAGAATATCGCCGTGGTCAGAACACCCATAGTCACGTAGAGTGTAAATGTTTGCGCATCGTGTTTTGTGTCTCGGGCGCGAAAGCGAAAAATAAAACGTTTGTCGAGCACATATTTGACCACCAGTCCAACCCCCGTGCCAATCAGAACGGAAAGTGTAATCGCGTAGTCGCCAGGGTATACCCTTATGATAATATCCTGGGCACCGATGTTTGCCACCGTCGCGATAAATGCGAAAATAGCGTAGTCAAACACCAGTCTGGTCTTGGCAAACATGGAACCATCGTTACCCGGATGAAAATAATGCATAATACCCCAGTCTCCCATTCTCCCCTAGCACGCGCACTCGGTTTATTGAAACTGATGCGACCGATGCAGTGGATTAAGAATGGTTTCGTACTGGCCCCTCTGTTCTTTTCTGCCCGTTTTTTTGATTTGGTTGCCGTCAATCAGGCGCTTCTGGCCTTTGGTCTGTTTTGTATCGCAGCATCGGCGACCTATATTGTCAACGATATGCGCGATATCGAACACGATCGTCGCCATCCGGAAAAATTGATAAGCCGGCCACTGGCTTCGGGTTTGGTTAATCTCCCCACGGCATTGATACTTTTAATTTTCCTCTATGGCATACTCATCTTCGCCTGGTTTTTCGTTCCCCTGGTGATGATGGTTGTCACAGGCTATATCGTGCTTAATCTTGCCTATTCCTTTTTTCTCAAACATCAGCCTGTTGTTGATATCTTCACCATCGCCATCGGTTTCGTATTACGTGTTTACGCAGGTGCTTTGGCGATAGATGTACCGCTGTCGGCGTGGATG
The DNA here is from genome assembly GCA_029881255.1 of Gammaproteobacteria bacterium. NCBI lineage: Bacteria > Pseudomonadati > Pseudomonadota > Gammaproteobacteria > Gammaproteobacteria bacterium. Next base: position 166,557 of record JAOUMY010000002.1, read on the forward strand.
TTTGTCACCACCTTGTGTCTGGCCTTGTACCTCGCATCGATAAAACGCCGGCAAGAACTCAGTAAGAATGGTAGCAGTAGTCGTCGGGTATTAAACGCCTACTCCGTTCCACTCATTGATCGCTACGCAGAAATGTCGGCCACCGGTGCCTTGCTTTTTTACAGTATGTTTGTGATGTCAGCAAAACCGCAGCTGGTCATTACCGTTCCACTCGTACTCTTTGGACTGTTTCGCTATTGGTATGTGGTAGAGCAACTCGATGGCGGCGAATCACCTACCGATGCACTCTTTGCCGATTGGCAACTATTACTCACCGTCTTGTTGTGGGTGGCGGCGTGTGCCTGGGAACTGTGGCCGGGAACGATGTAAGCAAGCAGTAACCGCACAAGCGTTACGGAGATTGCACGCAAGTTTGGTTAAAACCTGACGCTGAGTTATAGTCGATGTTTTTCAATTCGAGCGGGGATTATTTGGATGAATTCTGCGGGAATTGTATTACGTCAATCTTCTGGCATGGAATGGATCGCCTTGCTATTAGCCTGTTTTTTCTCCCTGCTACTGGTTACCTATCCCATTTTCGATTTTGATTTTTACTGGCATCTCGCCAACGGTCGCGAGATGGTCAACTCTGGAAATATCGTCAGCGAAGAAATCTTTTCCTACACCCATCCCGGTGAGCATTTTTCCAATCACGAATGGTTAGGACAGATTTTGTTCTATCAGGTCTGGGACACGTTCGGTCCGATGGGATTATTCACATTCAAACTATTCATCGTGACTGCCATTTCATTCCTGTTATTTCGTATCGTACGCAATCAAGATCAGACATCGGGTATCGCATTATTACTAACGGTGTTAGTGGTATTGGCCGGGTTAAACCGCTATCACATTCGACCCGAATTATTTTCCCTGTTTAGCATGGCATCGTTGGTTTTTCTGCTATATGGCTATTGCGCGCAAAAACTTCCACGTGGCTTGATATGGGCAGTCCCGGTAGTCATGCTTACCTGGGACTGGTTACACGGTGCGGTATACGGTTTCGCCTTTCTTTGTACATTTGTTATTGCTGAAAACATGAAGTTTCGTTTTAAGTGGTTCGAGCGCCAGACGCGTCTCTCAGCCCCCAACCTGAAATATCTCAACATCTGTTTTGGCGTCACGCTACTCGTGATGCTCGCCAATCCGTTCGGTATTCGTTCCTACGGCATATTCGTCGGTTATGTTGTTGGTGAGGCCGATTTCAATTCCGTGATAAGCGAGTTCACGCCGATCAGTTGGGAATATTCCAAAGTGTTTATTCTAATGTTGACCTGGCTCCTGGTCATGATGGTCAGGAACTGGCGTCAATTGGATTTTACACAGCTCGCAACCAGCGTGATGTTTTGTCTGGCCGCATTGCGATTCAGTCGCATGGGTGGCGCGGCGGCGATTGTCATACTGCCACTCATCGCGGACTTGTTAAAGATAAGCATGCAGTCTACAAGAAAACAGTTTGAAAGACGCATACACTTATTCTCGGTTGCTACAATATCGGCGCTGGTATTCTGGTATAGCTACGCCGTCAAATTCGGCGCTGAAGAGGCTGAAGCAGACAGTGAAAAATATCACTACGTAAAAGCCTATGATCTATCTTTTGGCTACCATATGAACGACGACATGTATCCTGCCGGAGCTGTACATTTTGTCGAAGAGAATCAAATCTCGGGCAATCTATACAACTCAGGCAATCTTGGCGCCTACCTCTCCTATCAAATTACACCGGAACGCAAGATTTTTCAGTACAACATGGGACGTGTATTCGGCAATCCCATGCACTATGTCATGCACCCCGAAGAATTGACAAAGTGGAATATTGCCTATGCCCTGGTCGACACCGAAGCGGAAATGAATCTTTTTCCCAATGCACAATGGGCCAATGTGTATCGTGATAAATCTTCCGTACTCCTGATCCGACGCACGCCAGAAAACGAAGCGCTAATCAATCGTTTTGAAATTCGAATCTTTAGTCCTGTGTATTCGGACGCCAGCCTGCTGGAAATGGCGCAGGATCCAGAAGTGTTACAAACACTGGCCATCGAAATGGGCGACTATCTCGACTATCGCCATGATCCCCGAATTGCCGCGATATGGGCAAAAATTTTACGCAATCACGAAGAATTGCGCAGCGAAGAACTTTTCCAACATTTACTAGGCAAGGCGATCAAATATAACCCAGATAGTAAATTGGGAGACTTATTGGATCATGCCTGAAACCGGGGTAATTGTCGCGACACGAACTATATTCGGTATAGATTACTCTCAAAGTACTTCAAGTTCTCAAGCGCCGACCAGTTGTGCGGCCGTTTTTATTTACGACCAAGAGACCAATAGAAGTTGCTGAAAAAAAAATAGCATGTGACTGTCTTATGGTTGTGATTTCATCCCATCGAATACGCATATAGACCGCCTAACCTGTTGTCCTAAATAGTGTAGTTGGTAGAACTTGTGTGACAGAACGACTCCGTGTTAGTCCACCCATTACGATATTTGGTGACCAACGCCACTTTTTTACAGATTTTCGGTCAAAAGCCCCCACCCCCAGCCGCTATGACATTGGGGGCGCAAATTTTCCATAATTATTCACAAGATGGATGAACGCGCTTCCTATAATCCCCGACAAACTATATATAAAACCCATATGGCCGTAGCAAAAGACGCAGTGAATTCGGGCATTATTGCCTTAATTAAGGTAGGTGCCGATACCGGAAAGATGGCGATCACTGAGCTTTCTATGCAGGGATGTAGCTCTCTCACCAAACTACCACTGACTAAATCACAGCCGGTTATCCTGCATCTGTTGCAAGAAAAAGCAAACGGCAAATACGGGGCGTACCAGCCCATCTCGGCGGTGGTACAGTCGGCGACGCGGGATAAAACGAATATTTATCAAGTCACGCTATCCTTTAAGGGTGCAATCGCAGCCAATCAAGGCGTGGCCCAGATTTTGGAAAAAAAGCAGGGTGCAATAGCGCGTGATAAGCAGGGACACGCCCACTCTGCCCTTGGAATGATAGAAACCAGTCTCGAAGTCACTCATCCTTCGTTATATGTCATTCCGATGCGTTGTCATTTATGCGATCAGGAACATATTCCATTCATCTCACTGCAAAGTCGTACGATGGAAAGCAAAATGAATATCTTTGGTGTTCCCCAATACCGGAATGCCTTACCAGGCAAGGAATTCTGTGACTACAATTTGCTACGCATCACAGTTTGTCCCAAGTGCTTTTTCGCCTCTGGTGAAACAAGCGACTTTATTCGTGAAAAAGAAAAAAGCGCCACTGAACCTTTTAGCAAGGAAGTGATAGTTGAACACTGGCTTAATAGCATAGCCGAACGTCAAACACTGATAGGAACAAACTCAATCGGATTTTTTAGCGAAAACCGTAGTGTCGAACAGGCGCTGATCTCATATGATCTCGCCGTCTTGAGCAGCAACGCCCTGCTCACAATACAGGAGCAAAAACACGAACGAACCCGCAACTACGAAGTGGCCCGTAAAGGCGTTGCCAGCATGTTGATTAAAGCCGAATTACTTATGAGCAACAAGAAACCCAAAGAGGCTCAACTGATTCTCAAAAATGCCTTGAAACGTCTCCTGGAAATATTTCCGTTTCTAACAAAAGAGTCCAGCATAAAGGCTGCCTTTCTCATGGGTATGTTGGGTCTATATTTTGAGAACGGCAAGATTGCAGGCGAGAACTTGAATTTTCTCCGCCAGTACGAGCAAAACAACCGTATTCGCTTTAACAGCGAAGAACAAAAAACACTAAATACCAGCCGAAAGATGCTGGAAGATGCGTATCAGAATCGAGCGGACTTTAGCTTTAGAGCTTTAAAAGGGTTTGATAAGCCATATTGAGAGACATGTAATCCACGAGGAAGAGACTGTAAACCACTTTGTGAAATACACTTCTAACCAGTTATTCTTCTATGATTGACGATTTTTCACGTCTCTTTAGCTTTAAATCGAAACATTAGAAATATGGCATATCGAGATAAGTATTCTCCACTTGTGTCATTCCACACCAATAGCGTTGCTTTCGAATCGATAACTTCCTAAACTGAAGTGGCGCTAATTGCGCCACTTCTTCTATCCTATTAAGCCGCGTTTTGACTTTCAGGACTAATTCGATTTTGTTCTATATCTGCGATGTTGTTTTCACATTTTTCACCATGCACTAAATGATCGTTCATATAAATTTCCCGTATAAAGTAATCTCCATCCCCGTCTCGCAAGAGTGCAATTCCGTTTACATTGGACAGTGGGACGTCCCCAAGATGTTTTTCTCGGAAAAATTCTCTGATACCGTTAACAATTGATATTGACGAGGGATCTCTGTTTTCACTGACCATACGTGCTAACTCTATGCTCCTCACTTCTTGATCGATGTTTTGTTGCAGAATGTCCTTTGTTTTGCCAACTATTTCCGCTTGTTGTTCTTTGTTCCTCCCTTGAATTGACGATGAAAAATGAGCACATAGAACACGTGTTCTATTATTGTATAAGACCACTAACCCAACACATGGACCAACCCCTTCAGTTCCAATAGTATCGGCGTTTATATTCTGCAAAGCACTCATCATTACTCTGTGGTTAACACGAATATCCATCCTATTTCTCCTTACTTTACAGTAATACTGTTTATCAAATCGTCAAACAAGTCCACTAGTCGAATTCTGACTTTATTATTCGTCCAGTCGTGTCCGCGATAAAGAGGGGGAAACGTAACCGCTTGTGTTTTGTCCAGCGGCGCGTGAAACTTCGGGTCATCCAAATCCTGACAAACCAGAGTACCTGCTGTACGTCCGTGGTTATTGCCGTTGTGATGTACTTCATATACTTGGTCCATAACAGTGATCACGCCGTTATTTGCATCAAAGGACCAATAGAGATTCAACCAGGGGTGATCGTCATGGGCTGCCATTGCCATCAACATCTGAGTCTGGGGAAAGCTTTGGTTAAAAGTCAGAATATTATGATAATAGCGATTGGCATTATCCTCGAACTGAAGATTAAACGGAAGCCAACTACATTTCAATTGCGCCGGCGCCCAACCCTTGCTACACGTTAATTGAAACTCAACCTTGCATCCTTTTCTTGAAATGAGATCCAGGGTTGCATCGACCTTGTGAAATAGTTTATCTATGCTGACTTTTTGTTTGTCTTCTCGCTCAATCTCTAAAACATCTGCGAGTTTTAGTGTCGCCACATAGGGAAGATCCCATGACGTAATAGTATCTATGTAGTAAAGACACTCTCTTTCTATTTTGTCAATCACATCCAGATGATAGTTCTTGACCAGTTTTGGATTATTCTTCAACTGGTCAAAAGACGCGTATATATCAAATAGATCAAGAACTGTTTTATTTACTTTGTTTAACACGCCCTGGTCGACGTATGGCGTCAGGGTTATGTCGACGCCCGGATAGTACTTTTTCAGGGCTACACTGATTGCGACATGATCGACCCATGGCTGACAAATGTACGACATGGCAATTTCTGCATTAGAGAATATTTTGTCGTCTGGCGACAAAAAGCTAGAAAATGCCTTGTTAATCGAATCGGTATCGCTATGGTCGATATTGGCATTCCCCGAATATCGTATATTCGTCGACGTTGAATATTTCGCGCTAAGGCTTTTAAATTTACTTACAAAATTCACGTCAACTTTTGTCTTTGTTCCCCATGCATTAATCTCAGCACTAAGATCTACTTTCATTTGCTCAAACTGAGATTTCGATGATGATTGAAACTTATAGTAGCCAATAAAGTAACCACCCCGGTTTTGACCTGTTACAAAATGATAGGAATAACGATCGATAAACTCATCAATTCCGCCACCGGTATTGTCGTCCAACATACTTAAGGCGTCAGGTATCACGTCTTTTTCACTGCCATCCATCATCCACTCAATTTTTTTTGTCTTTATCAGTTTATAGAAGGTAAAAACGATCGAGTATTCGTCAACCTCCATTTCCTTAATGACCTGAACCGCCCCATCCACCTTGGATCCCCATCCAGAGAACGAGAACTTAGAAGTGACATCCAGCATCTCGTTGTATTCCTTAACAGACTTAATACACTTAAATTTTGAATCGGTTTCGTAATTAAGGGTTTCCTTGAATTTCATGGTTTCCTCGCGAAACACTCTTCCTTTTGTCTCACCTCTTAACACATCAATACCAACTCCAAACAGATTTCCGCCAGCATATACTTCCAGGGGAGAGGCATGACGAGAACTCATCAAGCTATTACTAATACCTGGAATGACCTCAGATGGTTGGGTAGCCATTTATAACCTCCGATAATTATTGACAATTTCCTGTACGAATAACTACAAGCCGTATTGTTGTAGATATTCGTTTTCAGTTATCGACACAAGGCTAAATTAGCGCATCACCGAAACAGGTGATATTTTGCGTTTTTTGAATAGTGTTTTTTCTGTATAAGGACATTCAGAATTATTCAGAGGTGATGGACACTTTTTGATCCAAACACATAGAGAGTCACTACTTAGAACGTAAGGCCTGAGTTCCGTCAATAAACAACTGCTGTTCAGTGTAATGTAATCTTGTAGCGTCTGGATTTACCTTACGTATCCAGACAGACACCACGCGTTGAGGGAATTTTTCAAAAAGCCAATGGTAAACTTCCGGGTCTTTTTCGCCGTCATCGCCGACCAGTACAAATTTCATATTCGGAAACGTCCGCAATATGTGTTGAATTTTTTCGGTCTTAAACTTGAACTGATCGAGCAAGGGATCACTATCTTCGCCATTGAGTTTCTTCGTAAGAATTATGCGCCTTGGAAAACCTTGATAGTCCAGAAACTGATCGATTCCACGCTGCAGTTGCTTTGGAGAGCCAGTAACGAAAAACAGTGTTGTGTAGTCTGCTTGAGGATTATCGGAGAGTAATTTACTGTACCAGTCAGCCATACCCTCAACCACCCGTCTCTGTTTATAATTCAAGGCGAGTGTATTGCTTATAACATTTTGTTTGTTGATTACGTCGGTGATAATAACCGTGTCATCAAAGTCGGAAATGATACCTAGTGTGTTCTCGGGTGGTATTACAATAAGTTGACATTGCGTGGATAAACCGCCACGAATTTTGGCATCGAGTTGATGATACCCGGAAGATAGGCCTGATGGCTTAGGCACTTCGAGTGTAAAAAATCCTTCCTCGCCAGAGCTTAGCTGATAAACAGTCTCGTTTACATTAAGCTCAATCTTAGCATTTTCTCGTTCATCATTAATTAGCTGACGAAGCTTACGCCAGCTATTGACCAGCCAACTATCATCCGAAGTCACATCTCTTTCATTTTCGACTTCCAGGACGCGTCCCTCGACGAAAATGCTGTCCTGGTTACCATAACAATAGGAGAACACCACCTGATCCTCGTCCGCCCAGGTAGTTTTCACAAGCACGTTGATCAATACGATGGTAAATAGAGCTATAAGAATTCTTACGAGATGACTGCGCATAAGCATCTTCCTTTTTGAAGACTATTATGCAGGAGATTTCCTACACCTCGCAATTACCTAAATGGCAAATCAATACCCGACGATACTCGCTTGCGGAAAGCTGTTCCTTACAAGGGAAATGATATTTCCAAAACGGATACGGTTGAAATCAAATTCTATATTCAATAAGTTTTCTCTGTTTAAAGAAAAAAACACGTTTATCACACCAGGGGCATTTAACACGTGAGCAATGGCTTTTTCGCGCATTTGTTCGTTGACTTCCTCTTTCAACCAGACAATTGCTAACGCATTTTCGATAGTTGCTGAACGTATTGGTGAAGATTCCGACGGAGTGGCATAATTTTCCTCGACTGTTGCTACGGCGTGCATGACATTCCCCTCTTTATTAATTGGATCTAGCGATTATTCGCCTTCCTTGTGAGTGAGAAGATTAATGTTTTTTCGGAGGAATGTTTGTGACCATAGTCACAAAACAGGCGTGTAATATAAACAATCTGAAGTGGTAGATGATTAGGCTTCAGGCTCTGTGCTGAAAACAGACTTTACGGGTATCAGTAATGACTCACCAGCATCGCCAGAGACGCTGGTGAGTTTAAAAATCAATTTCGGAGTTTTTCTGAAGCGAATCGCAGTAACACACCCAGTATCAATTTTCACTGGCTGTGTTTAAGACAACAATCTAGCGATTTGAAGCCAGATCATACTGGTAATACAGACCTTTTATTTCTGGTTTATCATCGATATCGGACTTCAGGACGCGTACATAGATACGCCCTTCGACATCATTAGACTCGCCGGTCTCCTTGATGATAACTGTCAATTTAAACGCGCCACTGCCCACGGCCATCAGTCCCGTAGTTTTCCAGCTGATATCTTTATAGCTAAACACGCGATAATCGGTAGCGGCAAACAACTCCTTGAAACCATCTGTAATCGCTTTGCGTCCAGCAATATTGTCATTGGTGCGTGCATCCTCCGTGAACAGACTTGATATCATATGGCTGTCACCCGATTCGTAATACCACTTGAACCGCGTCATCATGTGGTCCAGCTCTTCAACCGACACATCGGCTATCTTTTTCTCGGCCTTAGGTGTAGTTACCGCTTCCATTTTAGGAATCACAGGTTTCGCTGGTGGTGTCTCAACGCTAGTATTGGCAGGTGATTTTGAAACCATAGCCACTTTTACTGGCTTGGGTTCTTCAATGGTCTTGACCGCGACTGCCTTCACTGGCGCAGACTCTTGTGGTTTAGAAACCGCTTTTTCTACCGGCTTGCTAGCTTCCTGGGACTTCTTTACCTCAACCAGCTTATTGTTCACTAACGCAATATTCGTGACTTTCGGCTCTTCTTTCGCTTTCTTTTCAACCACAACTACCGGTGCAGGTTTTTCTTTTGCTGCTGGGGCCTGCACGATCACCGGCTTTCTTTCATCGGACTTTTTCTCTTCCGGTTTCTTCTCTTCTACCTTAACCAGTTTCTCAGGTTCGATCGGCTTAACTTCTTCTGCGATCTTCTGCTCAGTAACTACTGGCAAAGGCGTTTCTGCGGTGGTAGTTGTTTCATCCGCACTCTGTTTCTCCGCGATTGGCGTCGGAATCACGTCTTTGTGAACTTCAAATGCTGCAACTTCGGTGCTTTCGTCTGCTGGTGTAGTACTTTCCACATCGAAACGATCAACCGAAGAGACCACGCGAGCAGGAGCCTCAGCTTTATCGCTATTAATCGCGATGAACCCGACAAAAATAAGCGCAACCGCGATGCCTGCCGCCATAACCGTCATACCACTGAAACCCTGGCTTGGTGCTGGCGCCTGTTCAGTGGCCAGAGGAACAACCGGTACAAGCTCCTGGCCATCGACGGAATCATCTATCACTTTTGGCTTTTGCTCGCTTACCGGAGGGCGGATTTTTGCCGCCTTACGTACCTCAATTGACGCAATCTTCCCACTGGCATGTTTTTCTGCTTTAGGAAGATCCGGCTGTTTCTTTTCTACTCTAGGCTTGGCTTCAGATTTCTGTTCAGGCTGCATTTCTTGTTTGGTGTTCTTTACAGCTTCCTTTTTCGCATCGGATACAACTTTCTGTTGAATCTCTGGCTTGATTTCAGGCGTCTTAATTGCCGTTTCTACCACTGGCTGCGGCTCAATTTTCGGTGTGGACTTATTGACTGTTTGTTCAGGCGATATCGGGCCGCTTGCTTCGAGCAATTTACCTTTATATGCCTGCTTGCCAAAACTACCTTCATTGATTTCACGATTCAATTGCTGCAGGCGACTCTCGATATCGGATAGTCCTTCTCTTATATCGTCGTCCTCTGATTCTCCACTGGACGACTCAGTCTTCGCAGGAACTTCCTCTTTTTTTATGTCGGCAGATTTCGTTTCTACTGTTTTCGCTTCGTGTGATTTTGCGACATGTTCGGCCGATTTAGCTTCTACCGATTTTACTTCCAGTGGCTCTGCCACTTGTTCAGCCGGTGCTTGCAATTCAGTAATGCTTGCTTCTTTTACCTGATCCTTTTGCATTTGTTTTTGCTTCTGCAAAAGTGACCCTATGGCCTCCACCACGTTTGGTTGAGGATCCGCTTTTGGCGGTTCAGTTTTTCTGTTTTCACTTTCGGGTATACGCTTGAGTATTTCCCCGTCATCGAACGTCAGGTTTGCGTCATTCGACAACTCACCATGCAACTCTGTTAAAAACGTATCGATTCGCGCCTGATCCATAGCATGTAAACCTTCGAATGCCATGTGCTGAAACAAGCGGTCAAAAAAGGAGTTGATTCTTCTGGGTACGCCACAGGTTATTTCAAAACAACAGGTATACACACTTTCAGAGAGTTCGGGATCACCATTCCAACCACTGTTGCGCAAACGCAACTCGACATACTGGGAAATTTCGTCTTTATCCAATGGTTCGAGGGAACAATGAGTAACCTGCAAATCCGCATTGCCTGACACGTCGTCAAATCCGACAAGATTTCTCGCTTCGGCGTGCCCAACCAATACGACTTTTAAAACCGTATCGCTATGCTCACCCAGGGCGACAAAATCGTGAATGAAATCAATTTCATCAATAGACAATCGCTGCGCCTCGTCGATGATTAGCAAATAATCACGCGACGTGGTCTTCATCATTTTGTGCAGTGCAGACGCTTCTCTCGTCGGACCTCCCGCGGGTGCGGACTGTCCCAGACGATGACTGAGCTCCTCTACGATCAAGTGCTCTATATCTGCATCTTCGCTTTTACTAATGCGATAGACAAATGTATTGGGGGAAATGAGCTTACTGACTACCTTCTGAACTAAGGTGGTCTTACCCGTACCTTGCAATCCAAAAAGGGTGATGACTGCTTTTTTCGCTGACATCGCCTGTTCAAGACACGATATGGTGTTCCTGTGCGATTTGCCCTCAAAAAACAGCTCTGGTTCCGATTGTGTTCTAAACGGTGTTCGGGTCAGCTTGAAAAAATGCTCGTACATTTGGTTATCCCTGCCAGTATGGTTATGTGTTTCTTTTAAAGGCACAACTACTTAGTTGTTCTGAAGACCGCTGGTCAAAACTTGAGCAGAAGTTACCTGTAAGGATTGATTCGAAACGTCGGTCCACTGATACTTGGAGTTATTCGATTATCAGGATTTAATTATTGTCTTTAAAACACGACACGGTCGCATAGTCTAAAGTAATTTGTCACAATTATCACCTGTAAAATTCTTTAGGACTGGGATTTTTAGCGCTTTAATCAGACGATATAGGGTAAAACACCAACATGTTTGCGAATATAGCCATTCGGTGTATTATCTCCAATCCACAAAAGCAAAATGACAGCAATCAGGGGCGATAGCGACATGGAGCGGCAGAGCGAACTTAGAGAACTCGAAACGGAATTCAAGAATTCCATAAGGGCATACCGGCAACTGGTAAGAACGGGCATGGACGAAGCGATGGAAGTCCCCGGAGAGGTTGCGCAACAATTGATTGCCCGAACCCGTGAACAACTGGACAGAAGTGATTCCATGAATGCTCGAGCAGCCTTGAGCAAGCTAGGAAAGCACATCGACACCATGAAGAGTGCCTTCCCCAAGGTTAAGAGCCACTTCAACCAGGAATTCGACGCGACAATACACTTCCTCGAGCGGCGTATAAATGAGCGCCACCTGGCTGGAAAAACCACTACCCGCTTACACCACGAAGTAACCCAGTTACTGGAGCGACTTCGTTTCGCCGTGCAAAACGACGATTGGCAGAACAGCCGTCATATCAAGGCAGCGGTAATCGAGCACTACATTTCAGGCCATCAAAGCAAAATTCGCCAGTTACCCAGATCCATTCCCGATGCCTCGACCGCGATTCAGGAACTGGTGACGCATGGCGCGCAATGCCGTTCTGTTATGCAAAGTGACGTGGAAAAACTTTTTAGCCTTTCGGCACAACGACGCAGCAATGCGCTCGGCATAGGCGTTGTTGCGTCGCAGCAGATTATCGAAATTCTGTTTAGCGAACTGTCAAAATCCCGGCTCATTCTGAAAAACCCGAAGAGAGACGGTGATCAGGCTTGCGCCTTGATACGCCTGGGACTGGATAGAAACAGTTTCGTCTATATCATAGGGATAGCTGTTGAAGCCGCCAGCGATATCAGTTCACTGGATAGTATTTCCGAGCATCTTGATTCGATTATCATCAAGTCGAGTGATGACAAGATACCTCGCACGACTTATGAACGATTTCTTATCACCGCGCTGGAGAAGATTCCACAGCGGAATGTCTCACTCGGTGGAAACATGGTGTATTCATTCACCCCGAATTGTGGACAATTCGAAGCGGAACTTACGGCCAAAACTTTCACCGACTGGCTTGGTTCGTACTTGCGCAACCAAATTAATTAACCGTACTCGCAATAATTACACTAAGGAGAAGATAAATGACCATCGAGTCAACCGTATCGAGTATTTCAGACAAAAGCATGTCACGTGTACTGAATGATTTTCTAACCATTGACGGCGTCGATGCTGTCGCCCTCGTCGGCCGTGACGGTTTTGTTATTGATAGTTCAAGCACTTTGGATCTCAATATGGATGCGTTGGGCGCAATGGTTGCGACATCGGTTGAGGCCGCAGAAAAACTGGGGACAGAACTCAAGCTTGGCAATATGGGCCAATACCTGTCTGAGTTTTCTGAAGGCAAGGTCATTATGGCGCCTGTTAAAGACGATATTCTCGCCGTATTCGCCAATAAAGACGTTGTTATCGGTAGTATCCGTTACGCAATTTCCAAACAGATGCCCAAGCTGGTGAATGTGCTGCACTAAGTTTTTCGGGTTTTACTGGTAATAAGATGGCTGTATCTAAAAAGAAAACACTCCTGGCTGCTGCAATACTGGCGTCTCTGACGCCAGGGGCATCTATTGCTGCAATATTTGAAGGAGCAACGCTTGGACTACGGCTGGTAACAGAATTATCGGAAGATGTAGACGATGTAAATGACGAGTCTGCTCGGGCGAAACAGGAAAAAGTAAATTCGGTTGAAGTAGAACCGGTTAAAAAGGAAATCGCTCAGCAGGCGCCTGCCAAGGTGGAAGAAGCAACTGTCCTAGCCCCCACAAAAGATACGCCCGTAAAAAATGAAGCTGCGGACCTGGTCAATGTGGACAATATTGAGCTTGGTGACGCTGAAAGAGTCGCCAAGGCTACCGTCAATCGAGAAAGTCATTTAATTACCAGGCCAACAGAAGCCCGTGATATCCCGGGAAAGCGACAAGGCCCACCGATTTTTCAGGCTTTACCCAAGAGCATTCCCGAGATTTTTCCGCGCAGCGTCAAAATCGAATTAACCAACGCTCAGGAATTAATCCCTGAACTGTCCTACTCTTTCAAAATACAAAACTTTCTGACCGGCATTTCCTATGACTCGTTGAAATATGCTACATCCGGAAATATTGATGACGTTTCAGACAGCGCTGTCGGTAGAAATCGGATGAACAGGCATCTTAAAATGATGCCCCTAAGTTGGGCATTCAAAGCGTCTGATGCTTACTTTGCGATTGGTCCATTTTATGGACGCAGAGAAATCGAACGCACGGAATACGGAGTGCTGACGATAGACTCAGGAACGGAAACACCAGAGCTGGTAAATTTCAACAATGAAGTCATATTGAATGGCCAGCAGCTTGGACTGCAGGGTGCTTTTCATTTCGGCAACAAATATTTCAGTATTCGTGGTTCAGCAGATTTTCCATTCTATTCGACGCTCGTCGTCAATGAATCTTCCCTGTTCAGAACCACTAGCAACTTTCCAAAAAAGAATACGCAAAACACCCGATTTGGATTTTCTTTTTCTGGCAAACTTGATGCGCTTATCAAAACGCCATATTTCGTAGACGTATTTATGAACGCGTCATTTGATCGGCTTCCAATGAATTTTTCACAGCTGTCGGCCACATACGATCAAAGCGATATGCTAATTAAATTCGCCTCGACCAAATATGATGCAGTGACAACAACAATGTCATTCGGTGCTGGACTACTGATTGACATACCTAACTCTCTCGACTTACTTCCTTCTGTCGAAGCCAAGCTCGTACAACAGAATATCCACGATAATGTAATGAACTCAACGCTGGAAGCGAGTAGTCTTTTGGTCTCGATCGGGTTTAGTGGTCGATTTTAGTTCAAACACGTCGGTAATTTCTCTCGTTCTTCTCATTTGTACCTGACGAAAGTTTCAGCACAATTTCACTCCCAAACCTTGCGCACAGGGCAGTTTTTCTCTATGTTAGATTCACCCGGGGAGGGAAGGTCATGAATTTCTCGATTGCAGGAGCTGCGCATGACCATGAACAATTGGCTGGTAGATGCTGACAACCTCAACCTCAGCACACTAAATAAAGAAAAATATCTCTTCAAAAACAGTACCGTCGAATCCTTCATCAGCGGTGGTCGGAATATTGTTTGCGCACCCAAGGGATTCGGCAAGACACTGCTGCTCAAATACATCAGCAATCGCTACACCGAAGCCAGCATGGGTGGCCAGGACGCCATACGAATTCCTTACAACCGTGAAATTGATTATTTTCAGCAAGTCATTGATGCCCACAGTGCGATTACCAGTCGAACAAACTCCGATACCTGGAAAGACTTCTGGATTATCTGCATCTGTCTTTCTGTCATTACCAATTATGCCATCAGGACGAAAGACAAGGTTTATCTTGCGGATTTCGTTTCACAGATTAACAAAGAAATCGGACAACTCCATCTATCCCTATCCATCATCAAACAGATCTCGCATAAACTAAACCAGGGCGACGAGATATCACGTTTCGATATGGTACGTTTGAATCCCACCGAGATTTTGAGTCTGCTACTCCAGGAAAGCCCGGAAGAACTTTTTCAATCCCGATCAAGACTATTGGTAGCGGTTAGGCAGGCCTGCTCAATTATTGAACGCCCCATTGTCATCTTCATCGATAAAGTTGATCAAGGCGTTGATAACCTGCCATTTCAGGCCTGGGCCGACGCGCAAAATGGTTTAGCGCAGGCTGTTTATCACATCAAAAGCATGAACAGCCAGATTAAAATATTTGCCTCAATTCGCATGGAAGCCTGGGCGGTATTCAAACACCAGTTACGATTACAATACTCCGACAATATTGCGGAAATTCGCTACTCACATAGTGATCTGGAACATATTTTCGAAAACGCCATCACTACATTCGAAGACAAAGACAGCCTACGACAACCTAACGAACTCGAAACCAATCCAGTAAAAGCGTTTTCAGGAATTGATACCATTAACAATGAATGGGCCGGCGAAGACGAAACGGCTATCGACTACCTCATTCGTTACTCGCTCGGACGCCCAAGAGATTTGATGATGCTTGGCAAAGTGATTCATGAACATGCACGCGATTTAGATGAGTCTCAATTTCGAGATATCGTTGGTGAGAAGACCTCAAGAGAGATCGAAAACTCTTATTTGTGCGAGGTCGAAAAATTCACTGCTACCGATCTCGCTAGCGATCTGCCCAAGGCGCTAAAGCATGTCGATTCTAATATTATTACTAAAACTCAGTTATATGATGCCTGTTATAAATACAATCGCCAGATCGTAGAAGGTTGCGTAGCAAAAAAAGGCGCTTCATGCTCAGATTGTAAAGACGCAAAAAAAATATTTCAGGATATGTACGCCGTCGGCTTACTCGGCACAGTCTCACATGACGAAGACGGTAGCAATAATTTATATCGCCAACACTTCTGTCGGATAGGTGACTACTCCGGGAATGAACTCCCCATTAGCGATTGGTATATTTTGCATCCCGCGGCAAAATGGTGTGCGCGCAATGCAAACGCCAATTACAAAGGCATGAGAGGCATTCTTACAGGCAATGGAAAGGAATGGAAAAGCGAATACGCCGATAAAATCAATATGAACTGGCTTGTACATGAAGCACGAAAGATTGGCTTATTTGACGAAAATTTCAGCGAACGCATCCTCAATCACCTACGAAAAATGGACGACCACTCCATGGAAGTCAAAAAGGACTTCGAAAAAGCCAAGAAAAAGATTTCACTCAATGATGCAAAAACCGTCGGTGGAATTCTAGTGGACGCGACGAAAATTATTGATGCGTTTTATAAGTGGGTTGTCTAGCCCCGTCGGTGAACGGCAGCAATAGAATATTACAATAGTTTTTTCACCGGCCCATAAGAACGCCGATGTATCGGCGTTATTCCCAGCTCACTCAAGGCGGATAAATGCACTTTAGTCGGATAACCCTTATGTCCGGCAAGTCCGTAGCCTGGGTATTGTTTGTCTAGCTCCGCCATCTCACGATCACGCGTTACCTTAGCGATGATGGACGCAGCGGCAATTGCTGCTACACGGGAATCTCCCTTGATTACCGCTTCACCGGGACAAGGTAGTTTGGGCAATTTGTTACCATCGACGAGGGCAAACTCCGGTTGTACAGACAATCCTTCAACTGCTCTGGACATCGCTAACAGACTCGCCTGAAGAATATTGATTTCGTCGATCTCTTCCACTTCGGCACGCCCGATACTCCAGGCCAATGCCTTTTCACAGATTTCAGGAAATAAGGCATCACGTTGTTTTTCTGAGAGCGCTTTTGAATCGTTAAGTCCTTCAATCGGATTATTTGCGTCGAGTATGACAGCCGCCGCAACGACGGGACCGGCCAATGGACCTCTGCCCACCTCATCAACACCTGCGACGAGTCCAAGTGGGATTGTAAAGTCAAAACTGTGCTGCATTGTTTTCCCTTTTCCGTTTATTCTGATGTATACCCAGCCTGCCTAAACGCCGCTATTACATTTACAAATTCGTGCCACCGAAACGCTCTCAAAAGAATACGCAGTAGCCAGCAGTTGAATATTAGCTTGTGGATCCGAAAGAGAGTCGCAGTACGGATATTCCCAAAAAAGATCTCAACTCTCCCACGCGAAAGACTGTCTTACTCTAACATCTTCTTAATCGCTATCGCCGCGCACTCACTGGCATTTTGTCGTAAGGCCTTGTGCAAGACCTCAAAACGCTGCTGGGTACGTTGATATCGCGTCTGATCATCCAGCCAGGCCAGAACCTCACGACTGATGCGCTCTGGCGTGGCCTTCTCCTGCAAAAGCTCCGGTACAAGCTCTTCACCTGCGAGCAAATTAGGCAGTGCTACATGTTTTACTTTGACTAGAGATTTATAAATAAAATAACTGATCGACGACACCCTATATGCAACTACCATAGGTCGTTTTATCAACATCGCTTCCAGCGTCGCCGTGCCGGAGGCTAACACCACAACACTAGACGCCGCCATGACCTCTCGTGAACGACCATCGAAATAGTGAAACACAGGTTTATCTGGGAACGCGGCAGCGATACTTTCAAAAGCATCTCGCGTCTTGCCACTAACAAACGGCACAAGAAACTCCAGACGCGCTCTCTGCGCTACACAGAGCCGCGCTGTATCCACAAAAACCTCGGCAAGTCGCGTAACCTCACTCATACGACTTCCGGGCAACAGGGCGACATAGGTCTTGCCTTTCTCCAAACCAAGCCTTGCACGTACAGCTTCTTGATCTATTTCAAGATCCACTTCGTCCGCCAAAGGGTGGCCAACAAACTCAACCGGTACGCGATGGCTTTCGTAAAACGCCTTTTCAAATGGAAACAGCGTCAACATCAAATCTACGGAACGCGCGATTTTTTTCACCCGATATTGTCGCCACGCCCACACAGACGGACTCACATAATGCACGGTTGATATACCTGCATGATGTAACCATTGTTCGAGTTTCAGATTAAAATCAGGGGCGTCGACCCCGATAAACAGGTCAGGCGGATTGTCTTGCAGAATTCGAAGGAGTTGTTTGCGTATACCTAGAATTTCACGCAAGCGCCCAAGCACTTCTGAAAAACCCATAACCGCAAGTTTTTCCATCGCAAACAATTCGTCACAGCCTTCGTTTTTCATCAAAGGTCCGGCAATACCAAAGAATATTGCGTCAGGATAGTGCTTTTTGAATTCACGGATGAAACCACTGGCGATAATGTCACCCGATACTTCACCAGCAACAATAGCAATTCGTTTAGGCTTAGACATGTTTATTAGGTGAGCAGTAAAAACGACATCAATGTCACCGCCAGACTGGCGGAAGCAATAAAACGCAACTAGCGGATGATACCGCGAGTGGCTTTTTCCAAAAAGTCACTCATGCGGCGAACTTCCGGCTCTAAAACAGCAATCGACTCAAGTTCTATCAAGGCCTGGCTAACGGTCAGACCGGAACGATAGATAATCTTATAGGCATGCTTGAGCGCGCGTTGAGTTTCGGCACTATAGCCCAGGCGTTTCATGCCTTCGCTATTCAAGCCGTAAGGCTTGGCCAGGTTGCCATTGGCCATAACATATGGCGGCAAGTCCTTAGTGAGTATCGTCCCCATACCTGTAAAGGAATAGGCACCAATTGCGACAAACTGGTGTACCACGGTAAACGCGCCGAGGATGGCATGATCACCGACATGTACGTGGCCAGCAATCTGCGCATTATTGGCAAATATGGTTTTATTTCCGACAACGCAATCATGCGCAACATGGCAATAAGCCATGATCCAGTTATCGTCACCTATACGGGTAACACCCTGGTCTTGCGTCGTGCCACGATTAAATGTGCAAAACTCACGTATGACATTGCGCTCGCCGATTTCCAGGGCGGTAGGCTCACCCTTATATTTTTTATCCTGCGGCGCATCGCCAATTGAGGAAAACTGAAATATCTGCGTGTCTGCGCCTATGCGTGTTGGACCATTAATGACCGCATGAGGTCCAATCTTGCATCGATCACCGATTTCTACATCGGCACCGATTACCGCATAGGGGCCGATGCTGACATTCTCCCCAAGTTTTGCGGAAGGATGAATTATGGCTGTCGTGTCTATCACAATATTAGGCGTCGCGTACCGCACACATGAGTTCAGCGCTGGCGACCACTTTTCCATCCACTTTGGCCGACGCTGAAAATTTCCATACCCCACGCATGGCCTTAATAAATTCCACATCCATGATCAGTTGATCACCGGGCTCCACTGGTTGTTTGAAACGGGCATTGTCCACAGCAACCAAATAGAACAATGACCCTGAAGGCGCACCGCCTTCGGTGGCGAAAGCGAGCAGGCCAGTAGTCTGGGCCATTGCCTCAACAATTAATACACCAGGAAATACAGGTTTCTGTGGAAAATGCCCTGGAAAAAACGGTTCGTTCACCGTCACATTCTTGACCGCGGTAATTGACTTGCCTGGTTCAAAACCAATGACCTTGTCCACGAGCAGGAAAGGAAAACGGTGCGGCAGATACTCGAGTATCTTATTTATATCCAATATCTTTTCCAAAACAAATTCCTTCGCTTAGCTATTTCTGTTAGCAGTGGCTTATCTTAATCTCCCGTGTCCGTCTTGGCAATTTGTGCTTCCAAATTTTTTATTTTTTGTTCGAGTTGCTCAATTTGTCGCAATTTCACGGTATTTTTACGCCAGCTGCGATTGTCCTGCACAGGTATTCCCGACGAATACACACCGGGCTCGGTAATCGACTTGGTTACCATCGACATACCGGTAAAGTGTACATTGTCTGCAATAGTTATGTGTCCATTAAAACCACTACCACCACCAAGTGTGCAATTCTTACCGATGCGGGTACTGCCCGAAATACCTGTCTCTGCAGCCGCGACAGTGTTTTCGCCAATATAGCAATTGTGCGCGACGTGAATCTGGTCGTCGAGTTTAACGCCATCTTCGAGTACTGTCGGCTCTAGCGCTCCACAATCGACAGTCGTACTAGCACCGATCTCCACACAATTGCCTATTCGTACGCCGCCGATTTGAGGAATTTTGACCCAGCGCTCGCCATCTTTGGCTATTCCGAATCCATCGGCACCAATAACACAGGCAGAATGAAAAATGCACTCTTTCCCTGTAACCACATCATCATAGAAAGTCACATTCGCAAATAGCCGTGTACCCTCACCGATTATACAGTCGTTGCCAATAACACTCCCTGCGCCAATACTAACGCCGGAAGTGATAACACTTCGCTCACCGATCACCACATAGGGACCGATATTTACATCGGCGCTGACATTGGCGCTCTCTGCGATAATCGCTGTCGGGTGTATCACGCCCAATTGCGGCGCCTGGCCACTCATGTAAGTCGCGATACGTGCGTAAGCGAGATAAGGATTATCACAGATTAGCGCATCAACGGGACATTCATCTGCAAGCTCTGGCGCGACGATAACCGCACCGGCCTGTGTTTGCTTGAGAAACTTTTGATATTTGCGATTGGAGAGAAAGCTGATTTGCTCAGAATTCGCCTTCTCTAGAGTAGCTATCCCCAGAATTTTACGCTCAGCATCACCCCTTAGCTGCCCTTTTACCAGAGCAGCCAGCTCACCCAGGCTGGCACCGCGCAACATTCGCATAATGAATAACTATTTCTTCTTTTTGAGTTCGCTTAAAACCTGTTCCGTCACATCTACAGATTCGCTCATATAGATGACTCCTTCGGCCAACAACACATCAAACTTCTGCTGCTTTGCATATTGCTGGATGATACCGACCATTTCCCGTTGCAGTTTTTCAAGCAAGTCATTGCGCTTGAAATTAAGGTCATCACGAAATGCTTCCTGGTCACGTTGGAAATCCCGTTTCTTGGCGAGGATTTCACGTTCTAATTTACCGCGCTCAGCTTCGCTCATGATAGTGCCATTGCGCGCAAGACGTTCTTCCAGCGAACGCACACTCTTTTGCAATTCCACCAGCTCTCGTTCTCTTGGCGCGAACTCATTCTGTAACGACGTTCGAGCACTTTCCGCCTGTGGCGCTTCTTCCATCACACGCGCGATATTGACCACGCCAATCTTTAATTCGGCAGCAACCAGCGGCGAAAACATCAACGTCATCGCTGATACCAACCAGAGCTTTTTCAATTTCACTTTTCTTCTCCTTACTATTAATACGGTGCGCCAATTGAGAACTGAAATTCTCGCAACTGGTCGTCCGCTCGGAATCGTAGCGGCAAGGCATAGCTAAACCGCAGAGCTCCCATAGGTGTAATCCAGATGAATGATGCGCCATAGGAAACCCTGAATTCGCGCGCAATATCCCATAGATTGTCGATGCTGGTTGGGTTTGGTGCACTCGGCCCATCCAGGTAGCCACCATCAACAAACAAGCTAAAACGCGTGGAACGACTGTCTTCGGAAAACGGCATCGGAAATACCAACTCAGCAGTACCGGTTACACGTCTATCACCACCGATACGCACCTTTCCTAATCCTTCACAATTTGGCACTACTCCTGTATATGTTACTGGTGGATTATAATTACAAAGCTGTTCTACAGGTCCCAAGCTTCGTTCTTCGAAGCCACGTACACTCTGGCCACCACCAGCAAAATAATTTTCGTAAAACGGTAACTCAGTCCCCAAATATCCATGAGCATAGGAGAAGTTACCTTCCAAATGCATAGTGATATCTTTAAACAATGGTATATACCACTGATGCCGGTAGTTCAATTTATAGTAGTTTGTTTTCGTCACAACGGGTGCAGACGCATCTGCCGACAGGGTTATATAGGTACCGGAATCGGCGAAAAGGATATGGTTCCGAGTATCGTATGACCACGCCCCTGAAACCGACAATGTATAGTAATCGCGCTTCTTCTCACCATTCAGTTCATCACGAAAACTCTGCGTCGTTTCGTCACCGATGGTAATACCCGTATTCTCAAGATTGAGACCGGCACGCGCCGATCTGAATTCACTCAGTGGAATACCGAGAGACATGCTAGCGCCAGTGACGTCAGCCGTATAGGCACCCACCGTTGTGGTAAATTGGGAAATATTGGTACGTCGGGATGACAGACTGATACTGCGACTAATACCATCGACAGTGTAATATGGATCGGAAAGCGACAGGCTGAAGACACGACTGATTTGGCTATTGTTGACTTCTACTCCAACACGCCTGCCTGTTCCCAGGAAGTTAGTCTGATTGACGCTACCGGAAACAATAAATCCCGAATCGCCGCCATAACCAACAGCTGCCTGGATATTACCCGATGGCCGTTCTACTACGGTGAAATTCACATCCACCACGTCGGTACGCCCTGGGACCGGCGGCGTTTCGATATTGATGTTGTCCTCAAAAAATCCTGTGCGCTGTAATCGAACCTTGGAACGGTTAATCTTACTTGTCGATATCCAGCCACCTTCCAACTGACGCATCTCGCGACGCATGACTTCATCCTGGGTTTTGATATTACCCGTGAAGTTGACGCGACGTACGTACACACGTTTACCAGGATCAACGAAAAACACGAGTGAAACTTGATTCTTCTCGTCCTTGTGAAACTCCGGCGCTGGATTGACATTGGCGAACGCATAACCCTCTTCACTAAGGCGTTCACTAATGCGGGTGCTAGTCTCCGTTATTTCTTTACGCGAGAAAACCTGGCCACCACTGACTGTCATTACTTTGCGCATCTCGACTTCAGGAATAATGATGTCACCACGCAAACTCACTTCTTTAACAAAGAACTTCTCGCCTTCATCAACATTAACTGTGACAAACACGTCTTTCTTATCCGGCGAGATGCTGACCTGCGTCGATTCAATATTAAAGTTCACATAGCCGCGGTCCATATAATAGGAGCGTATGATTTCAAGGTCGGCCTGCAACTTCTCACGGGAATATTTGCTGGAACTGGACAACAGTGCAAGAAACGAATGCTCGCCTGAATTAAGTTTGGACAACAGCAACTCATCGCTGAATGATTCATTTCCAATCAGATTGATCTGACGAATCCGAGCCACCTCGCCTTCATCTATAGTCAAATCAATAGCGACGCGATTACGTTCCTGTTCAAGGATGCGTGAACTGATCGATACGCCATAACGGCCTAATGAAAAATACTGGCGCTGTAGTTCAAGCTCTACGCGTTCGAGCAAAGAACGGTTGAAAACTCGCCCGTCGGCGAGCCCGATTTTTTTCAACTCTGTAGTCAAATCTTCGGTGCTGATTTCTTCATTGCCTTTGATAGTGATCTTGGCAATGGACGGACGTTCAACCAGGCGTACAACCAGTGTGTCGCCATCGCGCAACACTTGTACGTCGTTAAAAAAACCGGTGCCGAACAAGGCGCTGATCGCCTGTTCGACGCGAATCTGGTCAAACTTGTCCCCTTCCTTGACCGGCAGGTAATTCAGCACAGTATCTTCACTGATCCGTTCTGCACCTTCAATGCGAATCTGTTTTACGGTAAACGCATCAAACGCCAGCAATAACGGCGAATATAACAGAACCAGAACGACTATCAGACGAATCACAACGCTCATCAAAACCCTTAACCAATCAGCCGATTAATATCGTTAAACAATGCCATAAACATCAGTGCGCCTATCATAACAACACCGATTTTCTGCCCAATTATCTGCGTCTCTTCAGAAACGGGGCTTCCTTTGAAAAATTCGACCAGATAGTACAACAAATGGCCGCCGTCCAGAATGGGAACCGGTAAAAGATTCAACACGCCCAGACTGACGCTGACGATGGCGAGAAAGGAAAGAAAAGGCACGATACCGATTTGCGCGGTCTGGCCGGCATATTGAGCGATACTGATCGGTCCACTCAAGTTTTCAAGTGATGCCTGTCCGGACAACATTTTCCACATCATGCGCAATGTAAGAATCGACATATCCCAGGTCTTGCTGATTGCAGCGGGTATTGCAGCAAGCAGTGAATACTGTTGAATTGCACGATAGGCTTCAAATAGACCGTCGGGCACCAGTGGCGACGCACCCACCCTACCGATCACAGCATCCTGAACCTCAACACGCGCAGGCGTTACTCGGATATCCAATTCAGCCCCATTGCGCTCAATCCCGACAATAATTTCCTGTTCCGGTTTGCCACGTACATATTCCGCCCATTTGACCCAGTCGTTCATGGGCTGACCGTCAACGCGAACGATCACATCCCCATGTTGAAACCCCGCTGCCACGGCTGCACCATCTGCCTGTAAATCTCCAATTACCGCAGGCAATATCGGGCGCAAAGGTGTCATACCGAGATATTGCAGAAAATTTTCCTGAATGGCGTCGACCGGTGTTTCGGACACGTCCATAACTAAGACGGCTTCGCTCTGATCCTCATGGCGTACACCGAGTTCTACCTGACCACCTTTCATGACTGAGCCAACCAGCGACAATCGCATCGCCTCTAATGTCGGCGTTTTCTCACCATCGACGGAAATGATTTCGTCACCCGTCTGCAATCCCGCACGAGCGAATGGTGTTTCTGAGATAACATCACCGACGAGCGGCTTGAGACCAGGCACGCCGAGCATAAAGATCAACGCATAGGCTATGATGGCAAAAGCAAAATTAAACAGCGGACCGGCAGCGACAACGGCAACGCGAGAAGACAGTGGCTTGCGATTAAATGCTCGATGGACTTCTGCCTCATCTACCGGACCTTCCCGTTCATCCAGCATCTTGACGTAGCCGCCAAGAGGTATGGCTGCCAGGACATATTCTGTTCCGTCAGTCTTACCCGTCCGCTGCCAGATAGGTTTACCAAATCCGATTGAAAAACGCAGTACTTTGACGCCCGCCTTGCGTGCGACCCAGTAATGGCCAAATTCGTGAATCGCGATCAATAAGCCCAGCGCGATAACGAAAAATACGACTGAATAGAGAAAACCATCCATTTATGATTATCGCTTTATCTCTTCGACCTTTTCTGTGGCAATGGAGCGTGCTGCTTCATCGTCGCCCAGTATTACCGCCAATTCCTGTGCATCATGAATCGACACCTGCTCAAGTGTGTGCTCGATTATTTGAGGAATTGAGGTAAAGGAAATCTTTTCTTCCAGAAACGCTTCAACGGCGATTTCATTAGCGGCATTGAGTATTGCCGTCGCCGTGCCGCCACGACGCAAAGCATCATATGAGAGTCTTAGACAGGGAAATCGTTCAAAATCGGGGGTCTCAAAATCCAGTCGTGCGATCTCAAACAGATTCAGAGGGGCCACACCTGATGTGTGACGTTCAGGCCAGGCCATAGCGTGGGCGATCGGCGTACGCATATCCGGATTGCCCAGTTGCGCCAACACCGAACCATCGGCGTACTGCACCATAGAATGAATCACACTCTGCGGGTGTACAACAACCTGGATATCGTCGGCAGAGGCATTGAATAACCAACGGGCCTCTATCACCTCCAGTCCTTTGTTCATCATACTTGCCGAATCGACGGAGATCTTACGCCCCATATCCCAATTAGGATGGGCACAGGCCTGATCCGGAGTAACATCGTGCAACTCAGCAAGCGAACGGGTGCGAAATGGTCCTCCCGACGCGGTAAGCAGAATCTTTGTCACCCCCTGGGCGCGCAAATCACCGTGATAATTGACCGGCATGCACTGAAAAATGGCGTTGTGCTCGCTATCGATGGGCAGTAATTCTGCGCCATTCTTTTTGACTTCGTCGATGAGGATTTGCCCGGACAAGACCAAGGCTTCTTTATTGGCCAACAACACACGCTTACCACTACGTGCTGCCGACAGAGTCGGGCGCAAGCCGGCAGCACCGACGATAGCCGCCATGACCTGTTGCACCTCATCCAATGACGCGACTTTTTCCAGCCCAGCTATGCCTTGCAGTACCGTAATATCGGAGATACCCGCTGTTTTCAACCGTTGTTCAAGCTGAGTAGCGGCATTTTCGTCAACCATCACCGCATACTGCGGACGAAATTGCTGACATTGTTGAAACAGTCGCTCGACCTGTTTTCGTGCGGTCAAGGCAACCACGCGATACTTGTCGCTATGCTGCGAAATGACATCCAGTGTGCTCAGGCCTATCGAACCCGTAGAACCCAGAACGGTTACGCCAATCACCGTTTATATCTCCAGAAGTTGTATGCCAAGCACAAACAGTGGCGCAGCAGCCGTGACACTGTCGATACGATCAAGTACGCCTCCATGCCCAGGCAGGATATTACCGCTGTCCTTCACGCCGGCGCGTCGTTTATACAGACTTTCCAATAAATCGCCTTCTACCGACACCAACACGATCACCAGACACATCAATACAAATTCGATCATTTTGTCGCTACTGATTTCCAGCCAAAACATACCGCCAAGCAATACATAGATCGTAGCGAACAACAGAGCGCCCATCACGCCTTCACGAGACTTACCTGGGCTTACCTTGGGAGCCAGTTTGTTGCGTCCAAATTTTCTGCCGACAAAATAGGCACCGCTATCGGCCACCCATATCAATACGAACATGAATAACAACCAATGCGCACCACCGTCTCGTCCGTGCAACACAACTAAGGATAACCAGGTCGGAATTAACAACAGCAAACCGACCAATATATTCAAAGGTAAAGCCGAGGCGGACATGCCTTGTTGACCCTGATAACTGACTATAAGAAACAGAGCAAACAACCACCATGCAGCGGAGGCAAATAGTATGGTGTGAAGAATTTGAGTTTCATGACGTTGATCCAAAAGAACAAACATCATGGCGGCGACGATCAAAACATATACCGCGCGTAAAACTGGCTGGCGGATACCAATAATGCGCGTCCATTCCCACGCGCCTATGGCAACAAACACGGCCAGAACATAAGCCAGGTGCTCGCTGCTCAGGGCATAAATTCCCCAGACAACGAGAGGGATGAGCGCCAGTGCGGTAAGGATTCGGTGCTTAAGCACCCGCCACCTTCTCTATCTGGTCACCTGTCAGACCAAAGCGGCGTTGACGACGGGTAAACGAGGCAATGGCCTTGTCCAGTTCCCCTTTAGAGAAATCCGGCCATAGCAACTCAGTGAAATACAATTCAGTATAGGCGAGATCCCACAGCAGGAAGTTGCTAATGCGTTGCTCGCCACCGGTGCGAATGAACAAATCAGGTGTTGGCATATTAGAAAGAGACATGTATTGACCAAGCATTTGCTCGTTAATGTCCTCCGGTTCCAATTCGCCTGCCTTGACCTTTGCCGCCAGCTTTTTCGTGGCATTGGTAATATCCCAACGACCACCATAATTTGCCGCAATAACCAGTTTTAATCCGGTATTACCGGCAGTCAGGTCTTCAGATTCTTTCGCGCGTGCCTGTATCTTGTCAGAAAATGCTTCCAGACCACCGATGATATGTAACTGCACATTGTTCTTATGGAGTTTTTTAACTTCTTTCTTCAGCGCGGTCAGAAACAAATCCATTAACACGCTGACTTCTTTGGTAGGACGTTGCCAGTTTTCACTACTAAAGGCAAACAAGGTAAGCACTTCAATGCCGTACTCGGTACAGGCCTGTACGGTTTTACGCACCGCTTCCAGTCCCACACGATGTCCGGCAAATCGTGGCAGACTACGACTCTTGGCCCAGCGTCCGTTGCCATCCATGATGATAGCGATATGTTTCGGCATTTTGGTCGTACCGATGGGTGTTACCTTGTTGTTCTGGGTATCTGACATGCCCTGTAGTTCCTGTTATAACACCATTGACCGCTCTTGGCCTGATGACACTCCACATAATTTTGAACTAGTCCGTCGATGTTCACGGAACAATACTTTCAGCAGCCGAATTCCGTGTGATATCGCTGAACTATTCAAACAACAATTATATTTCCATCAACTCTTTTTCTTTTTCTTTCAGCATCTCGTCGATGTCAGCGACATATTTGTCGGTAATTTTCTGCACCTGTTCCTGTACTTTGCGATCATCATCCTCGGTGATTTCCTTGTCCTTGAGCAGGCTTTTCACATCACCCAATACATCGCGACGAATATTACGTACCGCAACCTTGGCGGCCTCGCCTTCTTTGCGCACAACCTTTATTAAATCCTTGCGTCGCTCTTCCGTCAGTGGCGGTAAGGGAACGCGGATGAGTGTACCGGAAGTGGCAGGATTCAAACCCAGATCCGAGGTCATGATTGCCTTTTCTATGACTTGAACCATGTTCTTTTCCCAGGGTGAAATGGCAAGTGTCCGCGCATCCTGTACTGTGACATTGGCCACCTGAGACAAAGGCATCTGGCTGCCATAATAGTCAACTGTTATTGAATCGAGTAAGGAAGTATGTGCGCGTCCAGTCCGTATCTTGGCCAGGTCAGTCTTCAACGACGCCAGGCTCTTTTTCATACGGGTCTCTGCATCCTTCTTGAGATCTTCTAACATTAGTCCTCCACTCTTACCAATGTGCCTTCTGCTTCGCCCATCACGACACGCATCATCGCACCCGGCTTGAACATATTAAACACACGAATCGGCATCTTCTGATCACGACACAGCGCAATCGCCGCAGTATCCATCACATTGAGCTTGCGCTCTATGACCTGGTCATAGGTTAAATTAGCATAGAGTTCTGCGTTCGGGTTTTTCATCGGATCCGCTGAGTAGACGCCGTCGACCTTGGTGGCCTTCATCACTATCTGTGCGCCTATCTCTATACCGCGCAAACTTGCCGCGGAATCGGTAGTGAAAAATGGGTTGCCAGTACCCGCGGCGAAGATGACTACACGCCCTTTCTCAAGATGGCGGACTGCACGACGGCGGATGTAGTCTTCGCATATCTGGTTTATCTTGAGCGCTGACAAAACCCGCGCATTCAAACCATGCTTCTCTAATGAATCCTGTAGCGCCAGGGCATTGATTACTGTTGCCAGCATGCCCATTTGATCGCCAGTAACTCGATCCATCCCGGACTCGGCCAGGCCAGCACCGCGAAAGATATTCCCTCCGCCAACCACCATGCCGACCTGGACGCCGGCGTCAACCAGCTCCTTAATTTCGCTGGCGATCCTGCCGATGATTTTGGGATCTATACCATAATCCGCATCACCAAGCAGGGCCTCACCACTGAGTTTGAGCAAGATACGTTTGTATACTGGCTGCGC
This sequence comes from Gammaproteobacteria bacterium, assembly GCA_029881255.1. Taxonomy (NCBI): domain Bacteria; kingdom Pseudomonadati; phylum Pseudomonadota; class Gammaproteobacteria; species Gammaproteobacteria bacterium. The sequence goes on from JAOUMY010000002.1 coordinate 195,559, forward strand.
CACGCGTCACTCCGTTTATTGTTTAGCCTTTGACCTGTGCCATAACCTCTTCGGCAAAGTTCTCTTCTTTCTTCTCGATACCCTCGCCTACTTCAAAGCGCTCAAAACCAACAACCGTCGCGCTGTTGGACTTCAATAACTTTTCAACGGTGGTGTCAGGGTCTTTAACGAAAGGCTGACCCACCAGGGTGACTTCTTTGAGGAATTTCTTCACGCGGCCTTCAACCATCTTGGCGACGATGTCTTCCGGCTTACCACTCTCGGCAGCCTGTGCCGTGAAAATTTCACGCTCTTTTTCCAGCAATTCCGCAGGAACCTGAGACTCGTCAACACAAACCGGGCGACTTGCTGCAATATGCATAGCCACATCCCGCGCCAGTTCCTCATTACCACCTTCCATGGAAACCAGCACAGCAATGCGTGATCCATGAAGATAGGCGCCTAATGTTCCGGCACTTTCAACAATCTTGAAACGACGTACGCTGATGTTTTCACCGATTTTCGCAATGAGTGCGCGACGTGAAAGATCGACGGTATTGCCGTCTGCCAAAGCGGTTTCATTTAGTGCCGCGATATCCGCTGGATTATTGGCCAGAGCCGCATCGGCAACTGCGTTTGCGAAACCATTGAAATCATCACCTTTGGAAACGAAGTCGGTTTCGGAATTGATTTCGACGATAACTGCGCGCTTGTTGCCAGCGTCGATTTTGACCACGACGGTACCTTCAGCTGCGACACGACCGGCCTTCTTATCAGCCTTAGCCATACCGCTCTTGCGCATGAGTTCGATCGCTGCTTCGATATCGCCGTCGGTTTCGACCAGCGCCTTTTTGCACTCCATCATGCCCGCGCCGGTTCTTTCTCTTAACTCCTTCACCAGGGATGCTGTAATTGCCATTGTTTCCAAACCTCTATATTCGCTAGTTAACTGGTAAAAGGGGGGCATTGCCCCCCTTTTTCAAAGACGTGTTACCACTTGCCCTAACAGGGTAAGAATTGGATTTACTCTTCTGAGTCATCCTTCTTCTTAGTAGTAACCTTCTTCTTGGTAGCCGTCGTCTTCTTCTTGGCAGTTGTTTTCTTAGGCGCCGCCTTTCTCTCGTCACCTTCTTCACCGTCTGCCGCATTGCCCTGATCATCAACTTCAACGAAGTCGTCATCTCTACCAGGCAGAGTGATCGCTGCACTACGTGCTTCGATGATGGTATCGGCCACACCGCCTACATACAGGCGGATAGCGCGAATCGCGTCGTCGTTTCCAGGGATGATGTAATCCAGACCTTCAGGGCTATTATTGGTATCAACTACGCCAATAACGGGGATACCGAGCTTGCGCGCTTCGGCAACGGCAATTTTTTCATGACCAACGTCTACGACGAATACCGCTTTAGGCATGCCGGCCATATCTTTAATACCACCCAGGCTGCGCTCAAGCTTTTCCATTTCGCGCTGAAGCATGATGCCTTCTTTCTTGCTCAGACGCTCGAAGTGACCGTCGGCTTGCATGCTTTCCAGATCCTTGAGGCGCTTGATCGACTGACGAACCGTTCTATAGTTAGTCAACATTCCACCCAACCAGCGGTGATTCACGAAAGGCATGCCGCAACGTTCGGCTTCTTCCTTGACCACCTGGTTGGCGGCGCGCTTGGTGCCGACAAACAGAATATTGCCTCCACGGCTGGCAACACTACTGATAAAATTCATCGCGTCCCGATAAAGCGGGAGGCTTTTTTCAAGATTGATGATATGGATTTTGTTACGGTCCCCAAAGATATAAGGGGCCATACGGGGGTTCCAGAAGCGAGTCTGGTGTCCGAAATGAACACCGGCTTCCAACATTTGACGCATAGTGACAGACATAATTACCTCTATATGGGTTAGGCCTCCACATACCCCATGAACCAACCCCGGATATCTCCGAAGCACCCTGGCTCACGTGCCGATATGTGTGCGGATTTACAAGTAAAATAAAGGCGGCATTTATATCATAAAATCGCAGGTTAGCTCAAACACTAATAGAACAATAGCCTTCTCCCGCCTGGTCCATTATCATGTACGGCAAAATTTCCCAGTAATTAGCTAAGCTTTAACCGATCGGATTTACAATTTCGCTATGAGTGTACATATCAAAACTCCGGAAGAAGTCGAAAAAATGCGGGTTGCCGGCCGTCTGGCAGCCGAAGTCCTGACCATGATAGGCCCGTATGTCAAAGCAGGCGTGACTACCGACGAACTCAATCAGATTTGCCACGATTACATCGTCAATGAGCAGCAAGCCATCCCTGCGCCACTGAATTATCGCGGCTTCCCCAAATCGATTTGCACCTCAGTAAACCATCAGGTTTGTCATGGCATTCCAGGCGACAAAAAGCTCAAAAATGGCGATATCATCAACATCGATATCACCGTGATTAAGGACTCCTATCACGGTGATACCAGTAAAATGTTCTATATCGGTGAGCCATCGGTGTTAGCACGCCGGGTGACGGAGACTGCCCACGAGGCCATGTGGAAAGGCATAAACATGGTCAAACCTGGCGTGAGACTAGGCGATATCGGCTATTTAATTCAACAACATGCCGAATCCAAAAACTGCTCCATCGTACGCGAATACTGCGGCCACGGAATCGGACGCCAGTTCCATGAAGACCCCCAGGTCTTGCACTATGGCAAACCGGGCACCGGCATCGAACTGGAAGCAGGAATGACCTTCACCATTGAACCCATGGTCAATGTCGGTAAACGTCACGTCAAATTACTTAAGGATAACTGGACGGTAGTGACCAAAGACCACTCCCTGTCTGCTCAGTGGGAGCACACTATCCTGGTGACCGAGACTGGCGTAGAAGTCCTGACCCTGCGCGAAGAGGAACGTAGTTAAGCCCAATGGCCACTACAGATGTCTATCTGTGTGATTTTGTCCAACTGGATCAGGATCTTGCGTCCACCACCAGTCCGGTAACCGTCATCCGTAAGGCCATAACCCAGGCCAGAAATCGCCTTGTCGATGCCTTTTGGGCAGATATCAATATCGAAAACCTGGTACACGCTCGTTCCGACTTCACCGACGAAATTCTAAAACGCGTGTGGCAACGCCATATACCTGAAGGTCTGGTCATATCCCTGGTCGCCGTCGGCGGCTATGGCAGACAGGAGCTACACCTTGCATCTGATATAGACATATTGATTCTCGTTGAAAATCATGCAGATATTCCCAACGAGGCCATCGAAGCACTGATCACAGAACTATGGGACCTCGGGCTGGAAATCGGCCATAGTGTGCGCGATCTCAATGAGTGTATTAATAGTGGTAGCGAAGATATCACTATCGCCACCAACCTCATGGAAGCGCGTCTGGTTTACGGCAATTCCTCGCTGTTTACGCAATTACAGCAGCTGAGCGATCGTGAACACATCTGGCCTAGCCGTCAGTTTTTTGAGGAAAAATGGCAGGAACAAAAACAACGCCATTTAAAATTCCATGACTCGGCCTACAACCTCGAACCCAATATCAAAGAGGGGCCGGGGGGGCTGCGCGATATACAGATGATCGGCTGGGTCACCAAACGCCATTTCGATGCCGATTCATTGCACGACCTGATCAAGGTAGGTTTTCTCAATGAAGCCGAATATCAGGCTTTAATAGAAGGACAGTCTTTTCTGTGGCGCATTCGCTTCGCCTTGCACGCAATTACCGGTAGAAGAGAAGACCGTTTGCTGTTCGAACACCAGCGCGCCATCGCCGAGCGATTCGGTTTTCAGGATGAATCACCGGGACTGGACCACCATGACCCTGCCCGCGCCGCTGACGGCAGACGACTGGGCGTAGAATTGTTCATGAAAAAATACTTCCGCACTATCACCGAGTTGAGCCGTCTCAATGAAATGCTATTGCAGCTATACCAGGAAGTTATTCTTTACGCCAACCAACCCGTAGCGCCTCAACCAATCAATCGGCGCTTCCAGTCGCTGCACGGCTTTTTAGACGTCACGCGAGAAGATATCTTCGAACACTACCCTTACGCCTTACTCGAACTTTTTCTCATACTCCAGCAGAACCCTGAGCTCAAAGGCGTGCGCGCGACAACGGTGCGCCTGCTACGTAAATATCGCTCACTCATCGACGATGACTTTCGCAACGACATCCGTTGCCGCACGTTGTTTATGGAGATCCTTCGTCAACCTATCGGCATCACCCATACACTTCGACGCATGAATCAATACGGCGTTCTCGCAGCCTATCTCAAGGAATTCGGCAATATCGTCGGTCAAATGCAATACGATTTATTTCACGTATATACCGTCGATCAACACACGCTATTCGTAGTAAGAAATCTTCGCCGTTTTGCCGTCGAGGATCACAAACAGGAATTCCCTTTGTGCAGTCAGGTGAGCGCCTATATTCCCAAACCGGAATTGCTCTACATCGCAGGTCTGTTTCACGATATTGCCAAGGGCCGCGGCGGTGATCATTCTGTGTTAGGCGCGGAAGACGTCACCCACTTTTGCGAACGTCATGATTTAAGTGAAAGCGATACCGAGCTCGTCAGTTGGCTGGTGAAAAACCACCTGATTATGTCGATGACTGCGCAACATAAAGATATTGACGACCCGGAAGTCATCAACCACTTCGCCAGCCTGGTGCAAAACCGCACGCGACTGGATTATCTTTACCTGCTGACGGTTGCCGACATGCGTGGCACCAATCCAAAACTATGGAACAGCTGGAAAGATGCACTATTAATCGAACTATATAAACAAACCAATAACGCCTTTCGCCGCGGCTTGGAAAACCCAATGGACAAGCGCGGCCTGATACGCGAGACAAAAATGCTCGCGGCGCGCCAGCTTGTATTGAAAGGCATTTCGATGGAGCGTATCGAAGCCATCTGGCAAAACATGCGCGAGGACTATTTTCTGCGCTATAGCAGCGAAGAGATTTCCTGGCACATGGAACACCTGGCCGAGGACAGCAGCCACCAACGTCATCTGGTATTAATGCAGCCAACCGCTAGTCGCGGCAGTACCGATATATTTATCCACGCACCGATTAAACCTTATTTGTTTACGATAGTAGCGGGCACTCTTGGACAGCTCGGTCTCAACATCGTCGAAGCGCGCATAGTGCCCACAACCGACGGCTACACCATGGATACCTATGGTGTTCTGGAATACAACAATGATCCCATTACAGACCCACATCGTATCGAAGAAATAGGACAGCGCCTCAACAAGGCACTGGACGCGATGAAACTGGAAAAAGCCAATCGCATGCGCGGCAACCGGCGTATTGAACACTTCTCCATGGCGCCGAAGGTCACCTTTAGTGACGATCCGGCGAATCATCGAACCATTATGGAAGTCGTCGCCACGGACCGGTCCGGACTGCTGGCACGCATCGCAAAAGGGATTACCGATGCCGGTTTAATCATACAAAACGCAAAGGTATCCACCATAGGCGCGCAAGCCGAAGACGTATTCTTTGTAACCGACGCTGAGCAACGCCCTATCGACAATCTGGAAAAAAGAGAAGATATCCGCCGTTTGATTTGCGCCTATATCGAACCGGAGAAGGATTAAGATGGGGAAATTCAGGCGTGTCTTCGCGATCGGTGATCTTCAGGGATGCCTGTCTCCACTACAACAACTACTGACACAAATCGACTTCGATCCAAGTTGCGACCAGTTATGGTTTTGCGGTGATCTGGTCAATCGTGGTCCTGATTCACTGGAAGTACTTCGCTTCGTCAAGTCACTGGGTGATGCCGCCATTACCGTACTCGGCAATCATGATCTGCACTATCTCGCAATAAGCGCCGGCGTCACCACACCGCGACCCAAAGACACCCTAGCGGAATTATTGGCCGCGCCAGATCGAGCCGAACTGGACGAGTGGTTACGCCACCAACCACTGTTACATATCGACGAAGATACTGGTTTCGCGATGGCGCATGCGGGCATCTATCCTAACTGGACATGGGAAACGACTAAGCAACTGGCCAAAGAAGCCGAATCGGTGCTACAAAGCGCAAAAGCCGCCGAATTTTACCAATCAATGTATGGCAACCAGCCGGATCATTGGCAGTCGGCGCTAAACGGCCATGATCGAACCCGCTTTATCATCAACTGTTTTACGCGCATGCGTTATTGCAATGCCGATCACCGACTCGATCTCACCCATAAAGGCCCGCCAGGTTCTCAGGCGTCAGGACTACTGCCCTGGTATAAGGTCATCGGGCTCGATACCGGCGGTCTGCAACTGGTGTTTGGGCACTGGTCAACACTCGCTAGCGATGAAACACCGTCAAATATCCATGCCCTTGACACCGGTTGCGTCTGGGGTGGACAGTTAACCGCTCTGGAGCTGCGCACGGGAAAGCGAATTTCGATACCCTGCACACAAACCCTCAAACCCGAGCCAGGCGCTTGAAGAGAAAATAAAAATCTCTCTGGAAAGTGACTCCCTCTGAAGACTCTGACATAATCGCCAAAGCAGGAAATACGCGGGCTACAGCCCCTGGCATTTAATTTGCTTTTTGTAGTGAAATCCATCGCTACATAAAAACACCAATGGACAAGCCGAAATGGTCACGCATATAAATGTCGTCGATGAGGGCAAAACGTCAGAAATCGAGGGTAATGCCCAGGTCATCGATAAAGTTCTAAATGTGGAGCAGATCGCCTGCGACAATCCGCGGCTCGGTCTGGCCCTGCGCGTGTCCAATGCCCTACAAACAACTCTCGATATCGAACAACTGATCTCACTGTTTTCCAAACGTATCAGCCCTGCCCTGCCACACGAGGGAATCAGCTATTGCAATGACAGGCTGGGCATAGTAATTCAATTAAACCGCAAGAAAAGCAAACACTTGTGTACATATCGCGTGTTATTAAACGATGAGCCCATGGGCGACATTACCTTGCGCAGAAGCTGGGAGTTCAGCAACGAAGAAACCAATATTTTCGAATACACCCTGTGTAATCTGATCTACCCGTTGCGCAACGCGATTTTGTATCGTGAGGCTGTACTTGCCGCCCACAAAGATCCTCTAACCGGCGTGAACAACCGCGCGACTTTTGACGAAACCATCATCCGTGAAACCCGTTTGGCAAGGCGTTATCACCGCCCTTTGTCACTGATCATACTCGATATCGATCACTTCAAATTGATCAATGACGAACTGGGACACAGCATGGGTGACTGCGTTATCAAATCCACGGCTGAATGTACCGCATCGTGTATTCGTAGTACCGATATTCTTTTTCGCTATGGCGGAGAGGAATTCGTCATTATGTTGAGCAACACCAGCGCAGAGGGCGCTAGCCAATTGGCTGAGCGCATCCGCCGTGCAATCGAGCGCAGCAAAACCGGCTGCGGTGCCGAAAGTCGTTCCGTTACCGTCAGTCTGGGCGTTTCCACTCTTAGTCATGATGAAAGCGAAAAAGAATTCTTTTCCCGCGCCGATGCCGCGCTCCTCGAGGCCAAACGCAGCGGACGAAATCGCGTGTGTATTGCCGAACAGCTGGAAAAAACTCAGGCCTGAGCCACCGGACATCGCTCCCTCAAAACACATTGCTGACATAACGGTTTCTTACGACAAACATCTTTGCAATGCATCACTATCAGCGCATGATATTCATTGAACAGCGCCACCTCCGCGTTCAAATGAGCATGAAACAAGTCCTGTACTTCCTGATAGCTAATGTCCTCTTCCATCAAACCCAGACGTGAAAACAGACGCTTTGTATAGGCGTCCACTACGAACCAGGGACGCTCAAATGCGTACAGCATTATATCGTCCGCCGTTTCCGGTCCCACCCCATTAACACTAAGCAGACCTTTGCGTAGTGTTGTGTCATCGAGATTACATAACGACGCATAGCCACCGACATCGAGATACCATAAACAGTAATTTCTCAGGCGTTTCGCCTTGATATTGAAATACCCGGAAGGTTGTAGCCACAGCGCCAGCTGATCGTGTTCGCTATCGACTATGGACTGGGGATCAAGTTGATCGGCCTGTTTCAGATTGGCTATTGCCTTTTCCACATTGATCCAGGCAGTATTCTGGGTCAGTATTGCTCCTACCATGACCTCAAACGGCGTTTCACCAGGCCACCAGTACTGTTTGCCATAGGCCGCAAAAAGTTCATTATATACCTGCTGAAATCTGAGATTCCGCTTCATCTATCATTCCCGTGCCGCAAAAAGCCGATATAATAGCTGCCAATCTTTCACTTTAAAAAACAACGATGAACTTCAAACAAGCGCTTTCCGCGAATCAGCTCTATACCCGTTGTGATACCTCACTTTTCAATTTCGAAACCACTGTCGAACTTGCCCCCCTGGCCGATCCACTGGGACAGGAACGCGCGATTGCGGCGATAAATTTCGGCGTGGGCATTCCGCAAGAAGGATATAACCTATATGTACTGGGAAAATCCGGTGTTGGGAAGCGTCATCTGCTACAAGGCGTTATTGAGCCGATAGCAAAAAACGCATCGACGCCGTCAGAATGGGCCTATCTCTACAATTTCGACGACCCCCAACACCCCATCTGTATAAGTCTGCCGCCAGGTACTGGCATTCAGCTACGCAGCGATTTAAAGAATTTTTGTGAAGAACTCTTTCATGCCATACGCGCCGCATTTCGAAGCGAGGTTTACAGCTCCCAGGAAAAACACATCGAGGCCAGTTATCGCAAACGTGAGAATGAGGCCTTTATCAAACTCGAAAAGAGCGCCCACAAAAAAAATATCGCCTTCCTGCGCACGGAGAATGGGTTTGCATTTGCACCCGTACGTGATAACCACGTCATTGAACCTCACGAGTTTCAAAAACTCCCCGAGGATCAACAGCGGCAGATAAATGATGACATTGATTCCTTGCAGAGCAAGTTACAGGTATTGGTTGAAACCCTACCCTTATGGCAACAAGAGGCACGCCAACACTACAAAGAACTGGCAGCAAAAACTGCACGTCTGGCCGTCAGCTATCTAATCGACAATTTGAAAGACAAATATCATACACATCACCACCTCACCGATTTTTTCAATCGCATTGAACAGGATATCGTTGACAATATCGACGTTTTTCGTCGCCCGGAAGTTATCGAAGCCGGAATAAGTGAAACAACCGATCCACAAAAATTTCCGCCTATAAAACATTATCAGATTAATCTGTTGACGGACCGTAGCAGTATACAAGGAGCGCCTGTCCACTATGTAGATCACCCGACCCACGATAACCTCATCGGTAAGACAGAATATCTGTCTCACATGGGTACATTAGTCACAGATTATACGCTTATACGTCCCGGCGCCCTGCATCACGCCAACGGTGGGTATCTCATCATTGATGCTCACAAATTGCTGACCCAGGCACACGCCTGGGAGGCCCTGAAGCGCGCACTGACTTCAGGTGAAATCGTTATTCAATCTCTTGCGCAAGACCTCGGACTGATCAGTACAGTTTCACTTGAACCAGAACCTATTCCCTTGCGTACTAAAGTCATTCTGTTAGGCGAGCGAGATCTGTACTATTTACTCGCTGAACACGATCCCGATTTCGAACAACTGTTCAAGGTTGCCGTCGATGTGGAAGATCAGATTGCACGCACGGCTGACAATACTGGTGCATTCGCCAAACTCATTGCTTCGGTTGCACGGCAGCATCACTTGCTGCCATTTCATCGCAGCGCAGTGGCACGCATCATTGAACACAGCGCACGCCATATTGAACATGCTCACAAGATCAGCATACATATGGGGCTAATCATTGATGTGATGGTCGAGTCCAGCTATTGGGCCAAACTACAAAAGGCCAGCACTGTCGACGCCACTCATGTAGAGACTGCGATTCGTCAACAGGATTACCGCCATGGGCGAATACCTGAGCGCCTGCAGGAAGGCATCATTGATGGCACCACTTTAATCGACACCACAGGCAGCGCGATCGGGCAAATCAATGCTTTGACCGTTATCGGTTACGGTAGCCGAATCTTCGGACTACCCTCGCGCGTCACCGCCACAGCCCGTGCCGGAGACGGGAAATTACTCGATATTGAACATGAAGCCGATCTCGGTGGTGAGATACACACCAAAGGTGTCTTGATTTTTTCGCACTTTATGGCGGCGAGATATGCCACACACAAATCGTTTTCGGTATCGGCCAGCGTTGGTTTTGAGCAGTCATATGGCGGCGTTGAAGGCGACAGTGCATCGGCTGCTGAGTTATGTGCCGTGTTATCTGCCATTGCCAATATCCCGCTCAAACAAAATCTTGCGGTAACGGGATCTATCAATCAACACGGCATGATTCAAGTCATCGGCGGCATAAACGAAAAAATAGAAGGCTTTTTTGATATCTGCGTCAAACGCGGTCTGACTGGTGATCAGGGCGTCATCGTGCCACGCCACAATATTCAGCACCTGATGCTCAAACAGGAAGTCATAACGGCTGTTGAGCAGGAAAAATTTCACATCTTCGCAGTTGATCACATCGACGAAATGCTCGAGCTCTTCACCGGCATGAGCGCCGGACAACGCGATGAAAACGGTGAATTTCCTGAAGACAGTTTTAATTACGCCGTCGAAGAAGCCTTGATCAAAATGGCCGAACAGATTCATCCACCAGATAGCAAAGACGATGATGAAGACGAGGAGGATGAGGACGAAGAAGATGAGGAAAAGAATGTTTCCTCTGACGACAGTTCATCGCCGGAAAAAACTGGGGAAGATAAAGCAGCACCAGACAATGATCCGCAAAAACCCGATGAACAACCGGATACTAAGTGACGTACCCAGGTGATGCAACACAGCGAGCCTCTTTATCGCGGACGATTTGCCCCCTCACCCACAGGCCCTCTGCACATAGGCTCACTCATTGCAGCTACCGCCAGCTATCTCGACGCAAAATCCCGGCATGGTCAATGGCTGATACGCATCGAAGACATTGACCCGCCGCGCGAAGTCGCAGGCGCTGCCGACAACATTTTACGCGTACTGGAACAATTCGGTTTCGAATGGGATGAAGATGTTGTCTATCAAAGTCGACGCGGCGCGCTGTACGAAGAGGCCATCAGCGAATTAACGAAAAAACATCTCGTGTATTTTTGCCAGTGTTCACGCAAGGACATTGCGGCTAGTGCCACACATGGTTTAAACGGCCCTATTTACCCGGGCACTTGTCGTGATGCCATACCCACCCATCAGCAAGGAGCCCTGCGATTCGAGACTAAGGATCAAAGCATCACATTTGATGATGCAATCTGTGGAAAAATCACCCAAAACGTGGCACGAGATAGTGGTGATTTCGTTATCAAACGAAACGATGGACTCTACGCCTATCAACTCGCCGTCGTTGTCGATGATGCGGAACAACAAATCACTCACGTGGTTCGCGGCCGCGATATTCTCGATCTCACGCCCGGACAGATTTTACTGCAACAGGCACTCAAGTTAGATACCGTTCACTACGCCCATTTCCCCGTAATCACAAACGCACTGGGACAAAAACTTAGCAAGCAAACCGGCGCACCTCCGGTGGGTGCAAAAAATCCGGTTTCGACCTTATTGGACTGCCTACGCTTTCTCGGCCAGGCAGCGCCTGTAGAATTAGGTGATGCTACTCTCGACGAATTCTGGATTTGGGCGATATCCAACTGGAATCTTGCAAACACAGTCACCACCTGTCGCGACCAGCCGCAATAAGCATCTGTTAGTCTCCTTTCTTTTTCCTGTCTGACCAGAGTGTTGCTTTCACTTACACCCGAGAAACAGTGCCCGGTTTCCTCCGTATACGTTAAAGAAAACCATAAAATTCATTTAAGAAATAACAGCTTGTTAGTGAATAAAGTCATACGCATTCATTAGGAATTAAGTTTGCCAGCGCATGATTTCGCGCTATATCTCAGCCGACAATAAGAACAGTTTCCATTGGGAGTTACACCAACGTGAATAGACAGGGTCTGGTCCGCATGCGCGGTTTATTTGTCGCCTTGTTGCTGCTGGTTGCCTGCGACCCTGCGCCACCACCACATAACAGAAATGATAGCGACGGCCAGTTTCGTGCCGCAGTTATTATCAACTGCGACAACAGCTGCGATTATGTTAGCCAGCATATTCAACTTAGTGGTGGGCGCGTTCGTCAGCGTTACCGAAATGTTCCCGCCCTCAGCGCCGAAATAGACCCCAATACACTCGCCTCCCTGTCTGCCCTGGTAGGCAAAAGCGCGATACTTCGTGACCGTATTCTGGCAAATCCTCGTCCAGCTGAACGCTATGCCTTGTCGCCGGCCCAGTCGAGAGACGCCAATCTAATCGATTTGAATCGTTTTAATACCTTGGGGGCTAGCAATGTCACACCAACAAATTTTAGCTATAACAATGTATTAACCGGCGCCGCTACGGCTCACCAGAACGGTATCCGCGGCCAGGACGTTATTGTTGCGGTTATCGACAGCGGTGTCGCCAATAATCCCGAGGTCGTCCCGGTGTTGGCAGACACTGTTATTGGTGGCGAGAATTTCGTCGACGATCCGGAAGAACCATCGGCCACCAGTACGCTAAACGATCATCACGGCACCTGGGTCAGCACCATGATAGCGGGACACGGCGGGATCATGTTGCCACCCGACACCGAACTGGCGCAGGCCGTCAAGCGATACGCCCCGGAAAGTATAATCCCCGTCGATACCACGAATTCAGTCATTCCAATGTTTGGCACTGCGCCAGACGCCAAAATTTATGCCCTAAAGACCTTTCCGGCCAATGGCGACGGAACACCGAGCTCGGTGGTAATTGGCGCTATGGATCGAGTTTTGACCTTGAAAACGAATTTCCTCAACGGGAAGCCCTCGGAACCCATCGCCGGTGACGGTAGCGAAGATCGACCCTTTGTATACGACTCGCTTGACATCAAAGTAGTCAATATGAGTCTTGGTGGTCCGACATTATTCGCGGGTCGGGAGATCGACGATATTCTCACTGAAAAACTGCTCGCTGTTGGCGTTGTGGTCGTCACTGCAGCGGGTAACGAAGGTTATGCCGCGATAACTGGCGCTAGCCCCGGTACCGGCATTGGCTCTATCGCAGTCGGTGCCGCCAATCCACCCAAGCATGAGCGCATCCTGCGCGATATGCAGAACGGACCAGGAAATGGCGCGGATTTTCGCCCGACTGATCACATTCAGATTGCCAGTTTCAGTTCGCGCGGCCCGACAGCCGATGGCCGACCGGGTATCGATATCGTTGCCAACGGTTTTGCCTCTTTCGTACAGGGTCCGGATGGCCATGTGAGCATGGTTTCAGGGACTTCATTGTCGTCTCCAACCATCGCTGGGGCGGCAGCATTGCTCTCTGGAGCCTACCCTGAGTTGAGCGCTGAACAAATCCGTATCGCCTTGATTGAAGGGAGTAATCCCGACCTGATTGGGGGACGCCCCGGTATGAACGACCAGGGCCAGGGCTTTGTTGATATTCAGAATTCGATTGCCATGATAGAAGCGGGAACGCTGCCCAGCCTACTACCCACACAACCCTATGCTGCGCCAAACACCCTGATTCGCGAAATCCTGACCAGCAATGGTTATCCAGTAATCCGTTTTACCCGCGCCGATAATTACCGCGCACGCATCATTCTGGAACCAGGTGAAGTTAAACAGTTTTTCCTGGAAATTGAGCCTGATGTCCACGACGTTACCCTGAACATCGAAACCATCACGCCAGAGTTACCTGCCGCTAAACAAAATGTCTTGTTTGGTGATGATTTGATGGTGACCTTTGTTGATTCGCCTACCTCGGTTGATGACACGAGGTTGCGTGAGTTCCTCTCGAATCCATCAGAGTTCAATATTGCCCACCCACAACCCGGTGTGGTGCGTTTGGCCTTTATGGGGGACTGGACCAATATCGGTAATATCAGCGCCGATTTCTCTATCACGCTTAATCGAGAAGCCAGACCCGAGCCGGTTGTAACCGGCGTACTAGTGGACAAACAACAGGATGAGTACATCTTCACAGTTACGCCGGAGATGACACAAATTGTTTTGGATCTCTCCTGGGCAGCCGACTGGCGGTTCTATCCATCGCATGATCTTGATCTCATCCTTTTCGATCCGAATGGTGAAATCAACATCGATGGCGCTACCCTGGCGGCACCTGAGATCGTGTTTATCGAAAACCCCATTCCCGGAGAGTGGAAGCTAAAAGTTGAGGGCTATCTATTACACGATATGCAGGATGAGTACATGATAAGCAGCCAGGATCAGGACGGGCAACCGATCGCAATAACACCGGTTGGATCGGTTCCAGCAACACCTCCTGCCGACCCAGCACCTGCGCCACTAAACCGGCCGGGTTCGCGCTAGTTGGATAAATTGAAAAACGACGTAAACATTAAACATGCTTAACTTTTTCAGCTACAAGTTAACTGCTACTGGTAAAAAACCATGAGCTACTGAAAAAACCGCCAAAACCGCTATAAATCAAGCAATAACCGGGACTTTGATGCGGGTTACGAGGCACTCGGCAAGACACGGAAGTACATAAAATAATTAGGCCGAAATTGGGGTTTTATTTTGCCACTGGTGAATAAGCGTACAAACGGTACAACATATTGAATATAAAACGCATTCACCTTGGCAATAACCTAGCGCTATGCTAGATTTAACGAAAAAAAAACGGGGTTAAAAAAATCAAACGACGTGGGGAAGCAGGGGCGGAAAACCATCTCAATAATAACAACAATGGTTTCAAAATCTTATATTCAAACTCCTGTATTAACATGCAAGTTAGTCTTCCTCGCGCATACACGACGCAGCGTATTTCGTTTGGCATAAGAACCAAAGGATAAATCGTGAAATCACGAAACTGGGTAAGTGTCGGGGAAAAAAATGGTACAGGGAAGGCGCACATACCCGATTAAGGGTGTGATCAATCCGCTCGATTCTGACCGTGATACTAAAACCGTATCGCGCGTTTACCTGTTTTTGCCACTTTTCATTTTGCTTTTCTGCGTACTCGCTACCCCCTCGGCCTCAGCCTCGCAATGGATGACTTACGTCGATCTGTCCTCGCTTCACAATCACAACAAAGACAGCGAATGCCAGCATTGCCACAACGGCGCAGATGCCTCCCCAAAACCCGTTAGCCATGTGATGAGCAGCGATCAATGCCAGAGCTGTCACGATAGCGCTGCGTGGATACCAGCGAAATTTGATCACGAAGATACCCAGATGGCTTGCGATAGTTGCCATAACAATTTCGTCGCCACCGGTGCACCGTCAGATCACCCGGCTGTCCCTGAGACCTGCGACGCCTGCCACATGAGTATTGCCTGGACCCCGGTTACCCAGACGTTTGCTGATGTGCTTCCCCCTGACATTGTAGCCTCTCAACCTCGACTCGCTTCTCGTGCACTTCGTACCGTCCGCCCCGGCGCATTATTCGACCACACTGGCATCGTCGATCCATGTAGTACCTGCCATGACGGCGTGCAGGCGACAGGAAAATCACCGACGCATATTGATTCCACGCAAGTCTGTGACGCCTGCCATACTACGGTGACCTGGCGTCCACCAAAGCGCGTCGACCATGATCAGGTTGTTGGCGCCTGTATTAACTGTCACGACGGTGTTATAGCACGAGGCAAAACAGCAACACACATAAACACGACGGATAATTGCGGCGGTTGTCACACAGTCTTTGCGTTCAGGCCAATACCATCGGTCAATCATGATGAAGTTGTTGGGACATGTCTTGATTGCCACAACAACGCAATTTCTATTGGCAAACCTGCTACGCATATTCCAGCCTCGGATTCGTGCGAAACCTGCCATACCACGATTTCTTTCCGCGCCGGTACCGTTGTCGACCACTCACAGGTTCAGGATGTGTGCGTTACCTGTCATAACGGTACAACAGCCGCAGGAATGCCCAGCTTTCACGTTCCGGCATCCAACGAGTGCGGTGCCTGCCACGGTACCCCACCCTCTGGATGGCGTCCGGTGATTACCGTAGACCACGCACAAGTCATTGGCGCGTGTGATCGTTGCCATAACGGTACCCTGGTAATGGGTAAAGGCGCCAATCACGCGAACACCACTGACCTTTGTGATGCCTGCCATACCGTACAGGCATGGAAACCTGCGCTGGCCACGATTGATCACACACAGGTCATCGGTGGCTGTCAGAGTTGTCACAACGGCACGATTGCAACGACAAAATCGAATCTGCATATTGCTACTACCGACAATTGCGACGCCTGCCACAATTCCACGGCGTGGGTACCGCCTACAACAGTAGACCATAACGAAGTCATTGGGGTTTGTAGCACCTGCCACAACACCACACTGGCGATAGGCAAACCCAGAGGGCATATCAATACCACTGATTTGTGTGATACCTGCCATTCGACAACTGGCTGGGTGCCTGTTTTAACTGTTGACCACAATCAAGTCATCGGAATTTGTTTTGACTGCCACAACAATTCTGTAGCGCTTGGCAAACCGGCTAATCATTTGCAGAGTTCGGATACTTGCGACAACTGCCATGATACAACGGCCTTTTCACCTGCCATTTTTGCGCACGAAAATGTAGCCGGAATATGTGCAACCTGTCATAACGGCACAAGCGTAACAGGCAAGTCGCCTCAGCATATCCCCACCACGGACCAATGCGATGCCTGTCATAATTTCACTGCCTGGGTTCCCACGGTTGCCGTCGATCACTCCCAGGTATTGGGACAATGTATCGATTGCCATAACAACGCCATTGTTGCAGGTAAACCGCAGATCCATATTGCGACCAGTGATATTTGTGATGCCTGCCATAACACAGCGCCTGGAGCCTGGGTGCCAGTTATCACAGTTGATCACGCCGAAGTCATAGGCCAATGTATAGACTGTCACAACAATACCGCCGCCATCGGTATACCAAATGGCCACATTAACACCACAACCAATTGCGGTGCCTGCCACTCCACCAGTACCTGGACGCCGGTAATTTTGGTCGATCATAACGAAGTGGTTGGCGCATGCGGTACCTGTCATAACAACACTATCGCGCAAGGCAAAGGTCCAAAGCATATTCCTGTGGGAGACGCTTGCGAGGCATGTCATTCCGTTACGGCATGGATGCCTGCAGTGACCGTGGATCACGCACAGGTACAAGGTGCTTGCGCGGCCTGTCATAACAACACCCTGGCCCGTGGAAAATCCGCAAACCATCCACAGACAACTGACTTGTGTGAAGCCTGTCATTCAACAACCAGTTTTTCGCCAGCAATTGCCGTTGATCACAACGAAGTGCTCGGTAATTGCGTAAGCTGTCATAACAATAGAATTGCCCAAGGCAAGCCTGGCAACCACATCCAGACTACAGACGTTTGCGATGCGTGCCACTCGACTGCGACCTGGTCACCGGTCATACTCGTTGACCACGCTCAGTTACAACCGGGAACTGCGTGCGCGACCTGTCACAATGGTTCGGTGGCAAGAGGTAAATCTGCTGGACATATCGCATCAACCGATGTTTGTGGTGCATGTCACAACACCTCTGCCTGGTCGCCAGTAACCAATGTCGACCACGATCAGTTGCTACAAGGAGCCACTTGCGCCACTTGTCACAACGGTTCAATTGCTCAAGGTAAAGGTCGGTCACACATTGCGACTACGGATCGTTGCGAGGCCTGCCACAACCCACGCTCATGGTCACCGTTTACCGTCGATCACGTTGAAGTATTAGGTAGCTGCTCCTCCTGTCATACCCAGCCAGCCAGTCATCCGAACACCACCGATGTGTGTGAAGCCTGTCATGATGTGGCGCCGACGCCTTGGTTCCAAATCCTGACCGTAGACCACACCCAGGTTTTGGGTAGCTGTTTTGATTGTCACGACGGCGTCATCGCTACGGGTAAGTCTGCCGCGCATATCTTTTCAACCGACATCTGCGAGGCCTGCCACAACACAACAGCTTGGGCACCGGTGTTCACCGTTGATCACAATGAAGTACTAGGCACCTGTGAAACTTGTCATGCCGCACCTGCAGACCACGTTGCTGCAGGCGTGACCGCTGGCTGTGAGGCTTGCCACTCAACCACGACCTGGTTGAACCCAACCGCAGATCTGCCTGCGCCTGCAGGCGCACCGGCACCAGCACCGGCACCAGCTGGAGGCGGCGGTGGCGGTGGCGGTGGTGGTGGCGGCCACATGTGACAACCGGGGCAGGCAAAACCTTGCCTGTCCCGCCCCAAAAGTACACGAATACGACGATTTATCCCACCCGCCCGCTATCTATCCTATCGCTTTGTTTTACTTAAGCGCTTCCTCCAGTCAAATACCCCAGGTGTTGTTTGGTTACCGTCACTCAAGGCACTCATATTGCTTATATACACGCAAGTTAAAATTTTTCGGAAAACAGGCGTGGCAAGGGCTTTATTTAGAAACCGTTTTTTGATTTTCTGCCTAACTGCAATCGGACTTTTTTGTGGTTCAGTTCTGCCGGTTAATGCAGCCGAGTCTGCCGGCATGGATATCGTGCTCGTCGTCGACGGCTCCGGTAGCATGAAGGTAAATGACCCCAAAAAAGTCAGAATTGAGGCTGCAAAAATGTTCATCGGCTTGCTCGACAAAGGCGACCGCGTTGCCGTCGTCAGTTTTGCCGATCAAGCACAAACCCAAGTCGACCTGCTCAGCCTGGAATCTGAAGATAACAAAATCAAGCTTGTTCAAGCTATAGAAAGCATCAGCACAGAAGGAAAACTGAGTAATATTCATGATGCTCTACAAAATGCGTACAAGAAACTGAAAACGTCTAAACGCAAAGAGAAGCTCATCATTCTCATGTCAGACGGTAAAATGGATGTAGGTGAAAGAACAAAAGACATCGCGTTACTAGAGAAAACGCTAGACACACTAACACCGGCTATGGCGAGAAAAAACATCAAAATCTATTCTATCGCCTTCACTAAGAACTCTTATATCCCGTTACTAAAACTTGCAGCAAGAGACACCAATGGGCATTTCACATTGATGCGTGATGCCTCTCAAATTCATCATGTGTTTGAAAACATTTTTGAACGAGGAAAAAACCCGGACATGGTTCCCATGACGGGGAATAGTTTTATCGTTGATGGTTCCATCTCTGAAATGACAGTCGTCGCTACCAAATTCCACACCGATTCCTTTATCGCACTTGCCAATCCAAGCGGCGAAGATATTTCAACCGATCAACATGACATCAACACCAACTGGTTTAACGCAAAAGAGTTCGACCTGATAACTATTCCCAATCCAGCAGCAGGTTACTGGGAAATAAAGTTCAGCGAAGGTGGCAATCGCGTTTATGTTAAATCCGACCTTACGCTCGAAATTGACACACCAAAAAAGGAAATTCAGACCGGTCGCCCTTTTATCGTTCGTGCCTGGCTCAAGAAGAATAACAAAACTGTCTCCACCGGAGAAAAATCCACCTCTTCTATTTTTCATGTCACAGCAACGACTCCCAGCGGAAAAATAATCAAATCAAAATTGAAAGCTGGCAAAGGAAAAAACGGCATAGGCCAGGGAGAATTTAATTTTGAAGAAGAAGGTCTATATAAATTCAACGTCTATACTCGTGGACAGTCTTTGGACAGAGAAAAGTCTCTTTTTGTGACCATACGCCATACAGGTTTGGCTTCTCCGTTCGAATATCTCGACAAGGTCGATCCTGAACTGGCGCTCGCAGAAGAAACAGCTATGGAAACGCCTCAGATTGCAGTGCAAGTCCCTGCGGAACAAGCTCCGTCTACCAATAAAGAACCTCCTGCTGTAGCTACTCATACACCAGCGCAAGTTGTTGCGACTGCTGACAAAACGGCGCATCAAACGCCTGAACAAACGCCCGCGAAAGTTGATCAGCATCAGAAAACAGTCGCCACACCAGTACAAGAACAACACGCTCCTGCTCAAGCAGACGCAGCAGAACACGACCCAAATGCAAATACAGAAGACGGACCTGACACTGAGCAAGCCTCAAATCCAAAGGAGGAATCTGAAGTTGATGTTAGTGGTGCAGTCATTGCCTTTCTCGTCCTCAATCTTGGCATAGGAGGTCTTGTCGGCGGCTGGTTCTTGTACAAGCGACAACAGACAAAAAAAGCCGAACCGCAGGAAATGGAAAAGTTTGAAAATATTTCAGCCGAAGCAGGCAAGGTAGACTTGAGCGATGATGACGACAGTGGCATGGTGGCCGAAGCCAGCACTTCTACCTTATTAGCAGAAGCTGCCAACCCAGAAGGCGAAGATGAATTTGCCGGTCTGGATTTGGATATCGGCGCTGCAGAGCAGGAACTGGCAGATCCAGGAAAGGATAATGCGGCATGATCCTGACGGAGCCGATAGAAGTAAAACTATATATGCTACTCGGTCTCGCCGAGTTGATTTTTATCCTCATCGCCCTTGCCATTTTTCTGTATCTAAAAGTCCGCAAATACAAACCTCACTATCAGGCGAACACCTCCCCTATTGACTATATAAAACGCTACTTGAATATCGCCCTGGACTATTCCAGAAGCTATGCCAATAGCCTTGCGGACGACGCCAACAAAGGCGATATCGAAGCCACCAAAAGACGCATGCATATGGTTGCTCGTTTAAATTGGTTGGTATTGGAAAAAGATTTCATTAGTTTTGTAAACCCCAATACGTCCTATTGGGACGACATCAATTTTCGCATCAAAAAAATGTTGCGACGCTGGCAGGAACTTGGTTTTATTGAAGCCCCGCCAAACGAACATGTCATTACAGTTACGCTTTCCCAAGGCCAGGACGGCAACGGAGAACCTGAGTATGATCCAAGCAAAGGCGATATCAGTCAAATTGGTCCGACTGGAGACACCCCGGCTGATTTACGAGCGCGCGTACAATATCTCGAAAAGCAAGTTCGGCAAATGGCCAGCTACAAAACCCTATACTTTGGATTGCAGAACACCTATGAAGGGATACAAAAGTCTTACAAAGAACTGAAAAAAGCCATGGCTGGAATGCGCATGGACTCTGTGGACGCAGAGCGCTTGAAACAAATTATCGCCGAACACGAAATGGCCGAGAAATCGATGGAAGATCAACTCGAGCACATGGAACAATCCAAGAAACGATTGAATGAGGAATTGAATCAACTTGAAGCAGCCTATGAAGCACTTGAACATGAGCGTGCGGAATCACCCATAGATGAAGATACGGATTTCAATCTCGAATCACCTAGGACAGCAACACCGGCAGTGGAAATGATCGTTAATTATTCGGATCTGTTTGATAACTACGAAAACGTATTACGCGAATTCCGCGGATTTCTGCACACATTACAGGTAGACACTGATACCAAACTGGAAATAGACGAACATGCAGAAATCCTGGACCGCAGTAAGAACGAAATCAAGACCTGTGTCAGCACTCTGGAAATGGAACGCGATCGCCTCATGCAGGAATTGATCGAACTCAAAGGGGAAGATGGAGGACCAGACTCAACTGGAGACCACACCCAACATAACGCAGCCTAGTGGCTGAAAACCGCAAAACTTACGCTCAAGTAAACGACATGCAAAACAAAGTAATTGAAATTTCTCTACTGGGACTGGCCATCGGATTTATACCGGTGATACCCGTGTTGTGGATTATGTATCGCTGGGGAATGAAAACCGCCAATACGCTCTACGGCCTGGGCCGCATGCTCGTCCAGTTGATGATAGTCGGTTATTTTCTGGCCTTCATTTTCAACAGTTCAAGCTTACTACTTATCTCAGGCATTCTTAGCGTAATGCTGGCCGCGTCAAGCTGGATCGCGCTGAACACTATTACCGAACATCGCACGACGTTTTTGTGGAACGCCTTTGTTGCCATACTATTAGGCGGTTGTAGTGTGTTGGCAATTATCATCAGCGGCGTTGTTCAGCCAAGTCCGTGGTATTCACCACAATATGTTATTCCACTGGCAGGAATGATCTTCGCCAACGCCATGAACGCCGTCAGCCTCAGTGCCGAACGTATGCTTTCAGAACTCCGACGTGGTGATGACTATCTCAGCGCCCGACACACCGCTTTTCAAGCAGCCATGATACCCGTGACCAATTCTTTGTTCGCCGTCGGCATCGTGTCTTTACCTGGAATGATGACCGGGCAAATTTTATCCGGTGTGTCACCACTCATCGCGGCGCGCTATCAAATCGTAGTCATGTGCATGATCTACGCGTCGTCAGGACTTTCCGCCGCTTACTTTTTGTGGCAATCGAAAAAACAGTTCAATACTTTATCCAATTGAGTTTTTTGCGCAACTACGACTGATTCATTCTAAAAGGCATATGATTTCGGAAACAGCTATCGCTCGATAGATAAGACAGGCAAAAAATATCTAGGCATCGCAGAGATCTTCCATACGCTCAACTTCCCGTATGGTGATATACCCATTCTCAACTGAGATCAAACCGTCTTCTTCCCAGGCCTTGAGCTGTTTGTTAATGCTCTCGCGCGACGCACCGGCCAATTTACCGATATCGCCCTGAGACAGCTTCATACCAATCTCCACTCCGGTTTCCGTTTCGCGACCATAGTTGTCAGCGAGACCGAGAAAGCGTTTGGCAAGACGATTGGGAAGATTCTTGAAAAAATTATCTTCGCAGAGTTCATCAGCTTTGCGTACACGAGAGGCAATTGTCGATAGTAGACTGATAGCAACTTTGGGATTTTTCTCAAGGAAGGGCACAAAATCGCGTTTCTCGATAACCAGTAATTCAGAAGATTCGATGGTTTTTACCGTAGCGGTGCGTTCACCACCGTCGAGCATGGCAATTTCGCCGAAAATATCACCTGGTCCCAACAGACCAAAGGTCAGCTCTTTTCCTTCGTCGGAATCCGTTGTCAGACTCACGCTACCACGGACGATGAAATACATTTGCGTGCCGAGATCACCTCGACGAAAAACGACTTCGCGCTTTTTATAGGATTTGACTTTGGCGTATTGCGCCAGCCCCTTGAGCTGCCACTCTGGCACCTGATTAAACAAATAGCTTCTGGCGATAAGAGACTGCTTATCTTCCGCTGATCTGGTGTCCATGTTTGACTCCTCGATTACCCTCAATGTCACGCGTTTATCCTGAATTGCTCAGGCTACGCTGTATTGTAGTCAAGCGCAGACAAAAGGTGAAACGAAAAGCCGCGCTCTCCTATCGACAGCGCGGCGAAAACAGAGAAATCAAACTATAATCTATAGTTATATCAATCAATTACAGTCTTTATTAAGCAGCATTTCTAAATTTCAGTTTGCCTTGCAGAGGGAACTCGTGGACACCTTGCTGCTTTCTCAGCCATTTCAGATAAAACTTGGCCGCGCGGTATCCTTCGCGAAAGGACAGGGTGAGATGCTCAGGTTTAGTCAAATGCAGTCCTTTGAGCGCATGATGAAAACCTGCTTCAAAGCGATTTGCGCGCAAGTGTATGGGTATAGCAATGCCGACGTCCCGGGGTTTCGGATATTGGTAGTTCATAAGTGCCTCCGTCGTGTACCTATAAATAGGTATCGAGCAGGATTCGTTCCGAAAATGATAAAAGCGTCACAAGTTTGACGGCCAAATCATCATTTTATTCGCCAAACGCAATATATCCGCTACTTAGCGGCGTACTAAGAACAAGATAAAAACCAGGGTTAACCGCGAGCCGGAAAGCATCTCCTCTGTGAAGAACAAATGCCGAGGATATGTAAGCAAACAAGGCGAACAAAACAGGCCGTTTAACGACCGCTACGAGTGCGCTAAGATAGAGCACAGCAACTGGACCTCACATAGACAAAGATAAGGAAGTAGCGATGAGCGAAAATATCGATTCCGTCTTACACGAAGAACGCAGCTTTACTCCCGCTGACAGTTTTGTTTCTCAGGCAAACATCAAGGCTGCCGACCTGCAAGCCATGTATGAAAAGGCTGAGAAGGACCACGAAGGTTTTTGGGCGGACCTGGCGCGCACGGAATTGGCCTGGCACAAACCGTTCGCCAAGGTACTCGATAGTAGCAACGCACCTCATTACCAGTGGTTCACCGACGGCGAAATCAACGTATCCTACAACTGCCTGGATAAACACCTGGCAAGCCGCGGCGATAAAGTCGCCATCATCTTTGAAGGTGAAAAAGGCGACTCCAGGACTTACACCTATAAACAACTCCACGCCGACGTGTGTCGCTTTGCCAATGCCCTCAAAAAACAGGGCATCAAGAAAGGCGATCGCGTCGTCATCTATATGCCAATGACGGCCGACGCAGTTGTCGCGATGCAGGCCTGTGCACGCATAGGCGCGATACACTCGGTGGTGTTCGGTGGTTTCTCTGCCGAATCGCTCAAAGATCGTATCGAAGACGCCGGCGCGAAAATGCTGATTACCGCTGACGGTGGTCATCGTGGTGGCAAGATCGTCGAACTGAAATTGGCGGCGGACAAGGCCCTGTCCAAGGGATGCGCAACGATAGATAAAGTCATCGTTTTGAAGCGCACTGCGCACGCGGTAGAAATGAAGGCCGGGCGCGATATCTGGTGGGATGACGCAGTCGCAGGCATGGCAGATAGCTGCGAACCAGAGTGGGTAAACAATGAGCACCCCTTATTCCTGCTCTACACTTCCGGCTCCACTGGCAAGCCCAAAGGCATACAACATTCGTCGGGCAGTTACCTGCTCAACAGTATCCTGACCATGAAATGGGTATTCGATATCAAGGACAAGGATATCTTCTGGTGTACTGCCGACGTCGGCTGGATTACCGGCCACAGCTACGTCACCTATGGCCCACTCGCTACCGGCGCCACCATGTTAATCTACGAGGGTGCGCCCACCGTCCCTGACGCTGGTCGCTTCTGGAAGATCTGTCAGGACAAAAAAGTCACCATTTTCTACACCGCACCGACGGCGATTCGCGCCTTGATGAAGGCCGGTGACAGCTTCCCCAACGCCTATGATTTGTCCGCTTTACGCTTACTGGGCACCGTTGGCGAACCGATCAACCCTGAAGCTTGGATGTGGTATCACACCATCATCGGCAAAGAGCGTTGTCCGATTGTCGATACCTGGTGGCAAACCGAAACTGGTGCGCATATGCTTGCGCCGATTCCCGGCGCAATGGCTGCCAAACCAGGCTCTTGTACTCGCGCACTGCCCGGTATTGCTGCGGATATCGTCGACCAGGACGGCAAAATTATCACCGAACCCAATCAAGGTGGGTTCCTGGTGATTAAAAAACCGTGGCCTTCCATGTTACGCACCGTATGGGGTGACGATGAGCGTTATATCAAAACCTATTGGGGTGAATTCCAAAACCGTTACTACGTCGCTGGAGACAGCGCACGCAAAGACGCCGACGGGTATTTCTGGATTATGGGGCGCGTGGATGATGTACTGAATGTCTCGGGACATCGTCTAGGCACTATGGAAGTCGAATCCGCACTGGTGGCTCATCCACGAGTTGCCGAAGCGGCTGTGGTTGGCAGACCCGATGACATCAAGGGTGAAGCCATATTCGCCTATGTAGTTTTGCGCGGCGAGCGTCCTGCCGGCGGAGTCGACGAAGCGCTAACCAAGGAATTGCGCGGCTGGGTCAGCGAACAAATCGGGCCGATCGCCAGACCCGATGATATACGCTACGCCGACAATCTACCCAAAACCCGCTCGGGAAAAATCATGCGCAGATTACTGCGTACGATTGCTAAAGGCGAAGCGATTACTCAGGATACCTCGACACTGGAAAACGAAGCCATACTCGACCAGCTTCAAGGTAAGGCTTAAAACGCTGCGAGCGTGGCGAAAAACTCGCCGCGCTCGCAACACAATACGCTTCATTTTGAGGGCTAGTGAAATAGCTCACATACGTTATACTTGGAATAACTGCATAATGCGTTATCTCAAGAGTTAGATAGGGAGTCATGTCTATGAATGGAGTCGCCACCAAGCACTCACAGCAAAATCGCCAATCTGTTTTCTTTAAATTCGTTCAGCTTTTTTGTGTGTTTTTTATTCTGACTATGCCGGCACTGGCCAGGGATTCCATCGAAATTTCTTCGAGCAATGACTTCGAAGCACCGAATATCGAACACGATTTAAACAATGATGTACTGAAGGACAAAGCGGGCGATATCGTCGTTCGGGTTAGAGTTACCGATGAATTTAGCGTCAACTCGGTATCGCTATTCTTCCGTGACAGCGATAGCAACAAATACCGTAAACGCCCAATGTTAGCCGCTAAGGGTGAGAAGGATATATTTGAAGCCAGTATTCCAGCAGGATCGGTAACGGGTTCACGCATCGAATATTATTTCGAGGCCGATGACAAAGTCGGCAATAAAAAGTTGAAGGGCCTGGAGTTTTCACCGTTGAAAATGGAACTGGCCCGTTTAGGCATCCAAAAGGAAACACCTAAGCCGGCGGTGAGTAAAACCGATAGTATTGCGCAGACTAAACCTGTTGAAAAAGCAGAAGAGCCGGCTACATCTGAACCAGCACACGATCAACCACTCACTTCAACAGATTTCCCTATGGTATGGATACCAGGGCTTTAAATAAAAGGAATATGGAAATGAAAAAACTACTCGGCATTTCAGCGCTTACACTACTCCCCTTGGCAGCGAACGCGGGTCTTATTGGCGGTCTAACGCTGGAAAGTGGGCTGTGGCAAACCGGTATTGATGGCAATGCCATGGGATTCAGTATTGGTCCCAATGTCGCCTATACCCATGATCGTTACTTTGGCAGCTTTGGATTCACGCTTGGCAGCTATGAGGACAGTAATGCGCAGTCAACAATTGGCCAGAATGAAATCGATTTGTCTGTTGGCTATCGGGTTTTACCCATGGCGTCTGCCTTTGTAGGGCTACGACAAACCTTTCTCTCGTATACGAATAAACCCATAGAGCTAGAGTTCAAAGACAATATCACCACCGTGGGCGCAGGTGTAGCGGTGAACTATCCGCTGACTAACAAGCTATTTATTGTTGGCGCGACATCTCTAGGTATCCCCTTCGCTTCATACAGCAGCGACAACCAGGCAGAAGTGACAGGTAATGGCTTTAGAACTTCTCTGGAGGCTGGAGCAACTTATCGCCTAAACCGCCAAAGCAGCCTCAATGCGCGTTTGAAGGGACAAAATCTGGTTGTCAATTATGACGCCACTCAGAGCAGCTGGAATACCTCGACCTGGAAACTCAGCCTGGGTTTGACTCACGCTTTTTAAC
This sequence comes from Gammaproteobacteria bacterium, assembly GCA_029881255.1. NCBI lineage: Bacteria > Pseudomonadati > Pseudomonadota > Gammaproteobacteria > Gammaproteobacteria bacterium. The sequence goes on from JAOUMY010000002.1 coordinate 222,801, forward strand.
AAGCGAATTCGAGTTAAAACAAGAAATAGCGGAAACAATCATGAAGAAAAAGGAAAGTGGAATTACTTCCACTTTCCTTTATCCCATTTCATCTGATCCCAACTGGAACCGAGGGTAGTCTTGTCTTCATCTGATGGATGACCTGACTCATGCTCCGCACCCACTCCGCAAGCAGACAAGACCACGACTGAAAAGATCAAAACCAATAGATTTAAGCGCATGTTCTTTCCTCCTGAAAGACTTTTAAAGTGCAACGTTGATAAGAATATTACACTTTTTCATCGCCAAGGTGTTAAGAGGTTAACAACTTCCAGGCATTAAAGGCAAGTAGACTTAACAACAGAACTCAACATTGAAACAAATCCACCAGGAAAGGAATCTACTATGTACATTACAAAAGGTCTTGTTTTCGCAATCGCGCTAGGCATTGTGGCCAGCATGAATGTCAACGCCGAAACATTGGGTGACGACGCCCTGATCAAGTTTGAGGCCAATACCCCGGCCAAGGCAGATGATGTTAATCAGAATTTTGAAAAGTTGCGTGAGGCTAGCAATAGCAATGAAGAAAAAGCCACTCAACTAGAAACGAGGGCCAATGCTGTTGACATAAAAATAGACGCCATAGAGCTCGTAACATCTGACGGTGGCAAAGCGAACAACAACGCACGCAACCACGACAGGTATACTGACGACGAAGCTCGCGCAGCGGTGTCAATGGGCACCATACCTGGCGACATCAACATGGGTGGTAACAATATTCAAAACGTTGGGAACCTTCCTGACGGGAAGACCTATGCTTCGTTAGTTCGAATTCGTACACGCGGTTGGGTTTCGACACTCGGCGGTTCACCCGAAAAAGACTTTGCGCAGGACGCAATGAATGGTGTGGTTACTATTGACGGCGAGACAGTCATGGAGTTGAAGCGATCCTATAACTTAATAGTCATGGAACGTGCTACTGGAAATATTGTGTTTACACAAGAATACGATGTGTTTGATAACGCAGCGAATGCCCAAGCGATGGCTGATAAACTTGCCACGCTTAGCATTGATCACATAGTGATTGTGGCGACGTTTGATGAACCTAAAAGTCGCCGTCTCCTGAATGGACTTGATGGGCAAATGCTGCGTTGTGGTGCCAGTCAGGTGTTTACAGGTGGACAATTTCGTTATCGTTCAGCCTATGCACTTGTTGGAATTTGTGACATGGGGCCAGGTTCAGGTCTCGAGTATTATTCGGGCGAAGTCGATAATGACACGACGGCATTTGTTGATGCTTCTGTTGTCATCACCGATGGTTCTTTCAACGCGCCAGCTAAACCCGTAAATGGCAAATGGATTGACCTGCCACTTGCGGCAGGTTTTTCCGCATATGGAAATGAACATCAGACACCGCAATACAGAATTCAGGGAGACGTTGTGTGTTTGAGAGGCTTAGCTACAGCAACAATCGCAGCAGGCAATCCCAATGTTGCTATCGCAAACTTACCGATAGGCTACAGACCACCCGCTATCGAAATTTTCTCAGCGTCAGGATACAACGGAGGCATAGGTGACAGAGTCGACGTGCGCGCTAATGGGCAAGTTGCACTCGTATCACAAGACACCAACACTTGGGTCTCGCTTGCAAACATGTGCTTCTCGATATCTCCGTAATTCGTCACTTAAATAAAAAAGCCTGAAACTGTTTCACAGTTTCAGGCTTTTTTATCGTCTAAACCCTTCGCTATCAGTCCAACTTCCCTTCCCGCTTCAACAACACATGCTTAGGGCGAAAGGCTTTCACAAAATCCGTATTTGTTTCAATAAACGGCCCATCGATCAGATCGATACAATACGGCACGGCGGGAAACACCGCGTTTAAACAATCAGAAATTGCCGAGGGTTTTCCGGGAAGATTGATAATCAAACTACTGCCACGAATGCCCGCTGTTTGGCGTGACAATATCGCCGTCGGCACCACCTTGAGAGATTCGAGACGCATCAATTCACCGAAACCGGGCATCATTTTTTCGCACACTTTTTCGGTAACGTCCGGTGTAATGTCGCGTTTGGCCGGGCCGGTACCGCCGGTTGTCACGACTAACTGACACGACTCTTCGTCACACAAACGCAACAAGGTGGCTTCAAGTATTTCCCGCTCATCCGGCACCACACAGCTCACCGCTTCCCAGGGAGATGCCAATGCCTTATCCAACCATTCACGAATCGCCGGGCCACCACGGTCCTCGTACACACCCTGGCTGGCCCGGTCAGAGACCGTCACGATTCCAATACGCATAATCTGCTGAGTCATCACATTGTTCCTGTTTCGTTCGTGCCTGGAAGCGACGTTCGGAATGAAACTTACTGCTCGGCCAGACGCTCTTCCAAAGGCTTGCGCTTGAATTTGTGCAATACAAAAAACTTGATATCCATGCCGACCGCAAAAGATGCGGGCACTGTAATCAGCGTGATTACTGTCGCAAATATCAATCCTGAAGACAAGGCCAGCGCCATGGGTGCGACAAAAGGATCACTACCACCCCAACCATAGGCGGTCGGTAACAAACCTACGACTGTTGTAGTTGCGGTAAGAATAACCGCGCGCAAACGACGACGTCCTGCCAGGATCAAGGCCTCGACATAATGCATACCATCCTCGATCGCACGCTGGACAAAGACCAGCAACACAAGCGAGCTGTTCACCACCACGCCCGACAATGCCACCATTCCCATTAAGGCAAAGAATGACAGCGGCATGGGCTTCCAGTAAATACTGTGCAAGTAGAAACTCACCACAATGCCGATGGCACCAAACGGAATTGCCAGCATGACAAAGAAAGGATAGCTCATATTATTGAACTGTATCGCCAGAATAAAAAAGATACCGATAAGCGCAAACAAGAATGAGAACGCCAGGTCACGGATAGACTCCTGGTTTTTCTCCGCTTCACCACCGAATTGAATACTCACTTTCGATCCATCGTCGCCTATCCATTGATCTTTTTTCTCGGCAACGATCTTGTTGATTTCAATACTGGTCAGTTTCTCGGTATTCACATTGGCGGTCACCGTCACCACGCGTATACCTTGTTTGTGACGGATCGTGGTAAAGCCTTCGTACTCCTGAAAATGAGCAATCTTGGCCAACGGCACCAGACCACCCCGCTGATTTGGAATCTCGATCTGCTTTAATACCTCAAGCTGATTTTCCGTTTCAGGAAAACGTATCGTGACGTCAATTTCTTCAGAACCGCGTCGTGTGGTACTGACAACCAGACCACCAACAACCGCACGCACGTGGCTAGCAGCAACAGCCAGGTTCACACCGGTATAGGCCGCCATTTCGCGATTCATGACGACGTGCACTTCTTTGTCACCAGGTTGCAAACCACTCTCGACGGAGATAACACCATCGACTCCCTGAACAATATCGATCAAACGTTGCGCCACACGTTCACTCGCAGCGGCATCATTGCCCGAAATTTCCACTTCCAACGCACGCCCCGTTGGCGGACCAGGCTTTATCTCTTCAACAGTGATCTTCAGGTCCGCATATTTCTCACCCAACATCGCACTGACTTTCTTCATATCTACCAGGGCATCATGATCGGGACGAGATACGGCCGGCGTATACATCACACGCAACTGTGCATAGCGAGAACCGATCTGCGTTAATGGGTCACCGGCATCACGTTGGATCTGACCGACAGAAGCCAGGGTACTTTCCAAGGTATCTTTATCCACGATTTGCCGCACATCTTTATCGATGTTCTGCATGATTTTACGCATCGCTTGCAAGGACGTACCTGGTGCAGCAACTACACGCACGATATATTGCTCTACACCAACAGCCGGAAATAACTGGAACGAACTTTTTTTGGCTATGCCTACACTTGCAACCAGCATCACCACAGAGACAATCACAGTTAACCATCTCAGTTTTAATGCCCAGTGCAAAACTGCGGCATAAAAATTTTCCAGCCCTTTAATCCAGGCTCGCTCCTTCGGGTGTTTGTTTGGATTGGAAACCGTCACCACGTGGGCTGGCAACATAAGAAACGATTCCAACCAGGAGAAAAACAACAAGGTACAGACTACAATCGGTATGGCGACAATAAATTTACCGATCAAGCCGGAAACAAACACCATGGGTAGAAACGCGACGATAGTCGTCATAACCGTTGCGGTTACAGGTCCGATGAGTTCATAGGCACCTACTATTGCCGCATCCCGTGGTTTTAAACCCTTCTCCATGTGATAAGTAATATTTTCACCAACGATGATCGCATCATCAACCAACATACCCAACACCATGATAAAACCAAGCATGGAGATCATATTCAGCGTGACACCGGACACCCATAACACGGTCAGACCTGTGAGGAAAACGATAGGTAAGCCCCAAGTCGTAGTCACCGCCACTGACGGGCGCAGAAACAAAAACAAGGCGCCTAATACTAATAGGATTCCGACGATACCGTTATTGGTCAACACGCCGAGACGCATGCGCGTAAAGCGCGACATATCCTGATAGGTATCAACGCGTACTTCGGCGCCGTATTTTTCCGCAATCGTACCGAGATAGTCTCGTACTTTATCGACTGTGCGTATGATGTCGGCGTCCGCCTTTTTCATGACGATCATATTGACCGCCGGTTGACCACCTACATCATAGTATTTGTCTGCTTTGACCAGAGTTTCACTAATCGTGGCGATGTCTTTCAGTTTTAGGCCATCACCAAATTCATTCGAACGAATAACCAGATTGGCAATATCTTTAGTATTGCGAAATTCGCCAACAATGCGCACGGACTTTTGTCCTTCAGGTGTATTGATCTCTCCACCTGGGGCATTGATATTCCATCCGGATAACAAGGCACTGACTTCGGAAACAGATACGTGTTCCTTGTCCATCTTTTTCACATCGAGGGTGATGCGCAATTCCTCTTTGCGTGTGCCCTGTACCGTGACGCGGGCAATTCCGTCCACGGCTAACAAATCGTCTTCTATCTGATCCGATAGACGCTTCAAACCAAGATCGTCAAACGGACCGGATACCGAAAGCTGCATGACCGGAAATACCGCGCCATCAATCTCCAACACAAACGGATCTGCGGGTAAGTCGGTAGGTAGTTTTGCTCGATCAATCGCCAATTGGACTTCACTGGTCAGGCGTGCTCGATTGGAGGCATCCGGGTCAAGCTCCAAGGTGATGCGCGTCGATCCGGGAAACGAAACCGAAGTGACTTTGTCAATGCCACTCAATGCCTTCAACTCTTGCTCGATCGGCGTTACCACCAAACGTTCTATCTCTTCTGGCGTTGCGCCGGGATAAAACGCCGACACCGATATCTGATCCAGATTCACATTGGGAAAGGCCTCGCGATTGATATTAAACGTCGCCCACAGGCCGAGTATGATAAGCAATACCGAGACGAGATTGACGACAAGTTCACGATTGACCAGGAAACTGATTATTGCATTCATTGTGTTACTCCCCAGCCTTTTCCAACGGGACGACTCGTTGCCAGATGTTGCCACTGACTACAGACAACTTTGCAAACTTCTTTGCCAGTTCAACTTTTTGTTGTTCCAATGCGAGACGCGCAAAGCTGAGATCGTTTTCATAGAAAATCAACTGTTGCGTATCCGCCCTACCTCGACGATAGCGTTCAACACCTTCATCGAGTTTTTGTTGCTCTTTGTCCAGGCGTGAGTTCAATTCCTTAATCGCATTCGAAGTTTCATTCATTTCCGCAACGAGTCTAGACAATTCATATTTCAATTTCGTCTTTTCCATTTCCAATTCACGCTGCGCTACCTGAATGTCGATGCGATACTGGGAGATTTCTGCACCTATATCGCGATTATCCATTTTACGTTGAAAATCCAAACCAACAGAAAAGGCATAGTCTTGTTCATTTACAGTACCGGTGGCGCTGTCGCCATATTTAGCGCGCCCCCCAAGCGTGGCAAAGCCGTCCAACTTGTCCCGTTTCTTATCTCCAGCGATACTAATTTGGGACTCTGCCATAGCGATTTGCAATTCACTGAGTTTAATCGAAGGTGACCACTTCACCGCTGCCTCAAACAAGACCGAATATTCGGGAAGCGCATCGACCTCTAATTTCGCGTCAGCAACAACGCTACCTATCGGATCTGCATTCATGAACTGATTTAGCGTGGCGACAAGACTGGTATGTGCAATCTTCAACACTTCGAGATCGGCTTCTCGTGCCTTGATCTGTGCATTCATCTGCAGAATATCTTTCTGCTCCGACAGGCCAAGTTCTTTATTGCGTTTGTTATATTTCAACAGACGGCGACTGCGCTCGATCGCGTCCTCCGCATTTTTCATTTGAATCTGAATCGCCACCAAACTGTAAAATACATCTACTGTTTGCCGCGCCATGGCATCTTGTACGAAAAAACGCTGCAAATCAGTCATGTCCTCGCCCAGTGCCGCGATTTTCTTACCCAGACGATATGACGGCAAACCGAGACCACGTAATAAAGGATGTCGATAACTGATATCAATATTGGCGTCGTGTGAAGGATTAGGAAGTATTGGAAACAATGCCGCATCCGCATTCGCATAGCTGTAACCGCCGCCAATACCGACAACTGAACCGTTTGGCATAACGCGCGCGATATTGCCGTTAAAGCGCATTGTATCCTGTGGAATACTGCCGAAACCGATATCGTGGGAATAGCTACTTTGACCGCTGACTTGCCATCCCAGCATACTGTCAAACTTCTCTTTCTCCAGCCCACTACGCTCTTTTTTCAGTCGCGCCACTTCCAAATCAAGCGACTTATCCACCACTCTTTGTAGAACCTGTTCGAGTGTCATGCTTGATGCCATCGTCCCAAAGGGAATTGATGTCGTCAAAAATACTGCAGCCGTCAGCAAAACCTTCTTCATTATTCTCTGTCACCTTTTAGCACGGAATTCATAATCATATTGTTGATCTCGTCGAGCGGAAACGCGTTTCCTTCGCCCTTTTGTACCGGGAGAGGATAGTCGCTGAACATTTGCATCATGCGCTTGCGCATCGGTTCTCCAGTGGTATAAATGCTGAGACTTCCCATGATCAACATGTGTACCAGAAAGGGATTCACCGTGCGGAACTGTTTTGTCTCGATGCCTGCGGCAATAACCTCACGCAATATCTTCTGCACTTCACACATCGCCAACATGCCGCGTTCCGGAATGCGTTCTGCGCCTGACACCACCTCGCGCATCATCACCGCCGGAAAATAGCGATAACGCCCGGCCATATGCTCGGCCAGAGTCTTGATATAGGCGCGCAATTGCCGGGTTGGTTCACTTTGCTGCGACACCGCATGGCGGACACCCTCCAGTGTTGCTTCCAGAGGAGCGACAAAGATGTGTTCATACAAGGCCTGCTTGTTCCCGATGCGGTAATACATGGTGGCCTTATTGACCCCGGCATCAGCGGCGATTTCATCCACACGGGCCCCTGAGAACCCCTTCTCAGCAAAGTGTTTTGCCGCAATTTCCAGAATAAAATCTGTTAGTTCTGGCGATTTTTCCACACTATTCACGAGATAACTAACCAGTTAGTTAAACCAATTGGTTAAGGTATCGGCCCCACCCGATATTTGTCAATGCAATTTCGGCTTTGATACAGTCTCGTCATGAAAAAAATTGTATCTTTGATTTGCCTACTGGCCTTGGTTGGCTGTGTCCACACGTCGTCCCGGCTCTCAGAATTTGCCAGTGATGGTTGTAGTCTGTTCCCCGATGGTGATTTCAAAGATCCCAACGCCTGGTGCGACTGCTGTGTCCAGCACGATATGGTCTATTGGCGAGGGGGAAGTGAGGCGGAACGGGTCGATGCCGATCTGGCCCTCAAACACTGCGTCGAACAGAAAACCGGCAATCGCCCACTGGCGGAAATCATGTACCAGGGGGTGCGCTTTGGCGGCTCACCATACTTTCCCAACTGGTATCGCTGGGGCTATGGCTGGCAATATGGGCGAGGTTATGCCCCCCTCACTGATGAGGAAAGACTGCAAGTCACTCGCAGGATGGCCGCATATTACAAAAATCCGCCTGCCAAGCAATGTCCGGATTGAACAAACATAGGTCTACACGCCAAGTGAGCGGGCAGCGATATCCAATCCCAGAAAGGACAGGCACTCAGGTTCCAGTTCTTCACCTGCCCGACGCAAAATACGGCGCTGATGTTCATCGGATAAGAGTGTTCGATGATCACCCACCTGGCCACGTCGAATAAATCCACCGGGCTTGAACAGCGGCTTTGTATCACCATTGTGGCGAGTGAATTTTTCGCTATGCGCCTTCATCCAGGGGAACGAGCTGTGCAGCAATGCACGTTGCCGTTGTTCTGGCGAAATACTCCATCCGAGAAACTCCAGAATCTGGTCGATGCAGCCGGGTAAATCCAGTTTCATATCTTCATAGCGCAACCACAACACGTTTTCATCGTGTCTGTGTGGCCACCAGCTTTTGACGTTGCGATACCAGGCACCAAAACCCAGCCAGTCCTCTACATATTGATCGAAGGTAGGCGGCTCGCCTATGCCACGCCGCGCCCGCGCCTCGTCGGTCAAATCCTGCAGATGATGATAAAAGCTCACGCAGCAGTCGCGTGGGTCACGGGAACTAAGTATGACTTTGACCGTGTCGATGCCGGGCGTCTGCTCATATGTACAATGGGTCTTGAATACACGCGGATTATTTATGGTCTCAAAGTCCGCCAAAACCTCCTGCCAGCTGCGACCGATTTGCGGCCATTCTATCCAAGGCACCACATCGTTAATCGACTCAAAACTGTCATCACCTCCGGATTTCAGCTGATACAGTATTTGCTGCATCCAGGTGGTGCCCGCCTTTGGTGCCGTGGTTATCAACACATCGCTAGCGCGTGGCCGGAAATTCGCCAGGGCATAGGGATCATGAAAAGGTGAAGCGTGTCCCCAACGGGGATCGAGTTTTTGTGACATGTGACGAATGGTAATCTCAAATGACGGTCAGGGAAAGTTCGCGTCCGTTATTGATGATGATTTTGGCCGTCCCAGTGGTCCCCGCGACCTCGATGACCAAGGTGTTCTTGTCTTTGGCACTGACATTGAGTTGCATGTTCGCCGGTCGCATAGAAGAGATGTTGTCGATGACGTCGTTTGCATTTGAAGGAATCAGATAAAGATAAGTCACCTTGCCCCGCTCCACTTTCACTGTATCCTGATTTGAGGAAAGACGAACAATATTCCCCTGAAGACTCCGTGTACGGAAGACCCAGTCCATACTTCCGGCGATACCATCGGCAATGTATTCCAGTTCAACTCGATATCGACGATTCCACTCCAGTCTTTGCAGTGGGAACAGCGCAAATTCATGACTACTTAACAACTTATTCGGATCGTTGTTCGTGTCCAGCTGCAGAGTGGATTCAATATAGACATCATCCACCAGATCATACAAACGAAACGCCGTCACGCTCACACTAGCGTAAGCCACGCGATTGAACTGCACAGTTACGGGATATCCGGAAACCGAATGTTCTGGCAATGGATCCGGGTCCTCTTCATAGAACACGGGAGGGATATCAAACGCGTTCTCCGCTGGCCACACCACAATGCTATTGTTTTTTTGTCGCGTTGAGACTACTGCCTGCATCACTTCGGCACTATCTATTGTTGCGCCGCTCGCACAATAGCCTTCAAAGGATACTCGATGTTCCTCGGTAGTTTTGCACAGCGTATTGATTTTCGAATTCCCCATATTGTGCACTACCAGGGTTTTATTTTTTCTCAGCTCGCTGCTACTGATGCCTATACTGTCTAGATCAAGATTGAATAGATTCAAACGATGATAGATTGCGCTCATTAGGTTATCCACGGCAATCATGTCGCCGTCCCCTGTCGCTATCCCCTCAAAAACAAAGCGTGTGCTATACCCCGCCGCCAAAGCTCTCGCGCTGGCATTTTCACCGGTATATTCATCGAGTGCAGCGTCTTCTTCATGACTGTAGCGACTATTGTTTTTCAAATAGCGCAAATGATTCTCGGCCGCCGTTTGCAAATTATCATTCTTGTTCAAAGCACTCAGACCGGCGGATTGGCGCAGATGGTTGATATATTCGTAGAGATCGCTAAACACTACGTAGTCTTCTTCCACCGTTTTTGTCGCAACGAAAGGCAGCATTCCATCAGATCGTGCGACACCGCAGGAATTGAGCGTAAAAACTGATAACAGAAAGAAAGCGACGATTGTCGTTCTATACATGAGACTCCCAGAATCGTTCTTGTTTTAACTACAGTTCAACGATGAGTTTGTCTTTTTACGCGACAGGCATTAATCCTGACTTATCGGGAATAGCGTGAAGAGAGCATTAGAAAAAGAGAAGATGGTGCCCGGGGCCGGAGTCGAACCGGCACGGATTATTCATCCGAGGGATTTTCTTACCCGCTACAGCTTTCGCTGCTCTATCTATATTAGATAGATTTGTGGTCTGGACTTTCTCTTTGCCGTGTTATATTGCTACAACTTAGGCAGGAGCCGTCAAGTCTCTACACTTTTCCTGAACAAAATGAAACTATACAAATATTCAGAGAAAGATCTCAGAGAAGCGGTAAGAAATTCGACTTCTATGAGACAAACCCTAGATAAACTTTGCGTTTCACCTTTTGGTGGCAACTACGATGTATTGCGAAAAGCGCTATATCACTTCGCGATCGATACATCTCATTTTCGCGGTCAAGCATGGAAAAAAGGCAAGTCACTGCCTCCAAAAACGTCCACAGAGGACTACCTTTCTAACAAACTTCCAATTCAATCATACAAACTAAAAAGGCGCTTGATAAAAGAAGGGTACTTTCAGCATTTGTGTTCAAAATGTGGGAACACCAAATGGCTAAACGAACCAATTCCTCTCGAACTCGACCACGTCAATGGGGACAAAAAAGACAACAGATTAGAGAATCTTCGACTTCTTTGTCCAAATTGCCACGCTTTTACACCGACGTATCGGAGTAAAAACCGGTCCAGGACTTAGCTCGGGATTGCCACCACCACTACGTGCTGAGGTTTCCCCGAATTTGACTCCATTCACGCCAGGTGTTTCCAGCCTGGGTGCTCAAAAGTTTAAGTCCCTTGCGTCTACCAATTTCGCCACCCGGGCCACGGGAAAGCGGCCGCCATTATAACCACTTCAACTTCTTATTGGAAATGATTGTACGAAGGGATTCGCAATTGAAAAAAACATAAAAAAAGGAAAAAAGAAGATGGAGGCTGAGCCCGGAATCGAACCGGGGTACAAGGCTTTGCAGGCCTCTGCATGACCACTCTGCCACCCAGCCATCAAAGAGTGTGGAAGTATAACGTGAGACCGTGGTGATGTCTCCCTATACGGCCTTTGCAAGGCCCCACAATTCACTACGCTAAAATCAAAAAACCCCGGCAAGCACCGAGGTTTTGAATTTGGAGCGGGAAACGAGACTCGAACTCGCGACCCCAACCTTGGCAAGGTTGTGCTCTACCAACTGAGCTATTCCCGCGTCAAGCGAGGACGTATTGTACCTTCAAAACACTCCTTGTCAAGCCGGTGGACAAGGAATTTCCTTCACATATTTTCTCAGCCCAAAGGTAGCGATTTCAGTCGGTTAGCGGCTGGTTTTCGCTCACTATTTGCGCCTGAGCAGGCATTTTTCAGTGCAAAATAATTAAGTGCTCTATAAGATGCTTCGGGGATAATTCAAGCACTTAACCCAGCCCCCGACCATGTGGACAACAGAATCCACAGCGCGGGAACACTGGCAAGCGTGTTGGAACAGGGGTGAGAAAAGTGAAAAAAACATCCGGGAAAAAACCCGGCTTCAGTTTGGTTGAGCTACTTGCGGTTATTACCATCGCCGGTATTCTTGCCTCATTCGCCATTCCAGCCTATTACAGTTTTTTGCAACGCGGGTATGTGGCCGATGCCACCTCTAGCCTGACGCGCCTGGCCAACCAGCTGGAATCCAGTTTTCTCGACAGCCGCAATTATGCCAACGCACAAGGTCAATGCGCGGTTCCCACCGATGACACCAGTGATTATTTCGATATTCAGTGCGCTATCACCGGTCAAGGTTTGAACCAGTATTTATTGAGCGCGACCACCACCGCTCGTTTTGACCAGGAAAAGACCTACGTCTATAGCCTGGACAATAACGGTCGCCGCCAGACACGGGTATTTATCAATAATAGTGAAACTGCCCACCATGAATGTTGGCTGGTGAGCAACAACGGGGCATGTATTTGATGAGCGCTCGACACAATCAAAGTGGCTCGTTGATGATCGAATTAGTCATCGTAATGACGATCGTGGTGATACTGGGCAGTGTTGCCATGCCGGATCTACATCGGTTTCTGGTGCGTCGTGACATAGACAATACACGCTCGATGCTGATTCAGTCCCTGCACTATGCGAAACAGATGGCGCGTGCGGAAAACACCCTGGTCGATGTTCAGGTGGGAAGCAATCGTCTGACGATCAAGCCACGCAATACAGCACGCGAGATTTCCCGTCAGTTTTCGCAACGCATCAATCTCGTTAGTGCCAATAATACAGTTGGTCTCAGTTTTGTTTTTCGCCCGATGGGTACGCTGGCCCGCGAAGATGATGACCTGGTCATCGATGCCGACGCGGATTTATTGATTAAGATTCTTCCTCAGGATACCCGTCTGACCGGTATCGAAGACAGTGTGGTAATCGGAAATTATGGCAGTCTCGCATCCCGTTAATACACAATCAGGATTCACTCTGATCGAAACGCTGGTAGCAATCACCGTGCTGACTGTTGGCATGCTCTCGATCTCCATGAATCTCACCCTTGGCCTCAAATCCCGCATCGATACGGAAATCCATTCCGAGGCGATGCAGGTGACAGCGCAATATGTGGAACCACTGAGTATCGCAGCAGGATCAGACCTCGAACGTTTTCGTGACTTGATTATGTCGCTCAACACCGTGCCTGCACAGTCGCGCTATCAGGTATCGATCAATTCAGTCCATGACGCGAAGCAAGTTGATTTGCGTGATGCACCCAGCGGATCCTGGGAACCGCCGTTCACGCTGGTCATGAACGTCGCCTATCGCGGCAAGAATAATCTCGCGCTAAACTTTCCCACAACGCATGTCTTCGTGCCATGAACAAAATCACATCGCAACAAGGATTCAGCCTGGTCGAGATGATGATCGCTATAACCCTGGCGAGTCTAATCACCATCATGGCTTTGTCGATGTATTTCATACAGGACCGCAACATCGGCATCGAAGAAAAGCGCAGCGGTAATATCACGCTTAGCGAAACAAGTTATAGCTCGCTTAGTCGCTTATTGCGTCACGCCTTGAGCAATACCGTCACGATTAATTATGGCAATGGTCGGCTAAATACCGCCAATAATGACTCGCCAGAAATTAGCAGCGATGAAATGACCGTAGATTTTTCATTGCCGCCAAACTATCCCATCTGGCCAAATGATAAACTTCCGTATGACAAACCATGGGTTCGACTGCATTGGTCAAACAGACCACAGGCCGATGCGCCGTACAGCATTACTATTGCTACCGCTGCCAACCCTGCGGATCTTGCGAATGCAACGCCCGGCAAACTCACACCTGATGAGGGTGAAAATCTGATCGCCAATCTGGACTTCTGGCCACTCGATGCAAACGGAAATGTTCAGGCCTCGCCCCAGGCCGCGGCCCCCGGTGGTTACCTTTTGTCTGTCACCTCACGCACCACGATACCGGATCAAAACTATCAGCATCCACGCCTGGCGCAGAACAATCCCCTGGCGCAATTTCGCACCCACTCCCTGCAGGGCGTGGTTTCGCCGAGGAATTAAGCGATGAAGCAACAGGGTTTTATACTTATATTCGTCGCGTTAATTCTGATGGCCTTGAGCCTGGTTTCGATCAGGTATTTCAACGGCTCTATCGGCGCGAAAAAAATTGCCGCTTATAATCGCGATGCAGAAGAATCTTTTATGTTCGCCGAAGGGGCTCTCAATACCGTATACGGTGGCTTTGTTTACAAAGCAGATTTCAATCAGGATGGCACCATCGACAAAGATGCAGCAATCAATCTGGACCAGCCCTCCCCCTTGCCGAATCCCTATATGTATTTTGTCTCAGCAGAAAACAAGATCGTGCAGACCATCCCATCGATACTGCAACGCATAGCGGATGGTGAAGCACGCGGGCGCGGCAATAGCGTTAATGGCGCGATTGTTCCGGCAACTGCCACAACTTTGAAAATCGATGATTTGTTTGGCGATACCGTCAGACCGATTTTGTTTACACAGGACGCAACTGGCCTGCAACAGGTCACGGGGAGCACCTGGGCGAATCTTGACAATGAAAACGCCAGGGCTGCTACCTGGATAGAAATCATACGCGACACCTATCAGCCTAATCGCCTTTATTTGTTTGTGCAGTCCATGGCCCAGGTCGGTGATTCGCGCAGTTATATACAACGTTATATCGGCGAATATACCGATACCATTGGACACCAGGTAAGTGCATTGACGGAAGCCAACCCGCATCCAGCAAGCAGCAACAGGGAGCGTCACCATGATGACTAAACAGAGAATTTTTATTGTATTGCTTTTGCTTGCTCTTACACCGTCGCTTGCAATGGCATCCTCAGAGCGTGAGAAGAAGAACAAGAATCCCGGCAGTCTGATTATCGACAACAGCCTGGGAAAACCTGGAAGCATGGGCATTACCACGAATATGCGTGTCGGTCTGGACGACGATAGCGATGACCATCACCGTGGCGATATCGAAGAGTGCGAGAACGAGCACGACACGATTTCTCGATCATGTAATAGCTTCGAGTTGGAAGACGGCGCAGACCTGCAGGTAATCCAACGCAACACACAAGACCAGCTCCGTATCGAGAGCGGCGTGTTTAACACCGAGTCCACCAGTTACAATAATTTCGGCACCGACAATCAACTACGCCTGTTTGAAAACGAAAACCACTTATTCGATATCGCACGTTTTCGCGAAGCGGCGAAGAAACTTAGCCTGATCACTACCACAGCCGAACCGTTTACCTATGGCAATATCACCTGGAAACAGTTTATCGATAACGTCGCCCATGCGCGCACCATGCACGGCATCGTGCGCGTCGAGATACCGTTGCAGCGCTTAAGCGATGTCCCGCGTTCATCAAACGAAGAGCATCGTTATCGCAGTCGCAGCGGCAAGCGTTACGGATTTTGTGGCAAGGAAAAAATCGAAAAATGTGGTTGCGGGCCGGGAACGAAAAGAGAAGGCGGTGACGATGACGACTACGATGAAACTCACATCAAACCCGGCGAAAAAATTTGCGATATTAAGATTCCCAGCTTTGCACGCATAGACGTACGCGGCTCCATACTCTTTGAATGGGTGGATTGCGATACGCGTGAACCGATCGCCCTGGAAGACCTGCCAGAAAAATCCGAAGATTTGCAGATCAAGGTTTCGGTTCCCCTCAGTATCAATCCTGCGCTTGCGGATACGGATACCAGTATGAAGAACACGCTTGCGATAGCCGCGCTGACGGCGGGCAAAAGCTGCGGCCCTGGCAGGCCGTGCAGCTTCCCGTTCGAAGTGCCTTTAAGCGCATCTTCCTTGCTGCCACCGGCCAGCGATTCGCGATTTCACCAGTTATTTAGCGCGTCCGAATATGCGGCCTTAAGCCACCCGATGCGCTATGGCTCGCTTATGCCTAGCGGCTATACCAAGGGTTGGGTCGAGGCCTTTCAAACTTTGGGCATCACCGGCGCGAAGTGGCGCAGCTATGGATTTCAAACACCGACGTCTGATAGTGCGATCATCAATGCAGAAGATATTCACGTTCAAAACAACACACCATTTGAAGACATTCCCGTGTATATGTATACCGGCGGTCTGTTCAAACTCGAACACCACATCAATATCTCGGGGCTGCTATATATTCCGCGCGCATTAGATCTCGAACAAGAAGGCATTGAACTGGAACGCAAAGTCAAAAAACACGATGAGGAATACGAAAGAGAAGACGACCACTATCGTGAATATAGCCACTTCAAACGGGTCTATCGTTCCGAAAGCGAATACCATGACCACGAATATTCCAGTTGTCCGAAAAAGACAGAACACTACGAAACAGAGATTCCTGCCAAACAATATATCAGTGGCGCAATTGTAGTACGTGATGGTTTTTCAATTGAAGTGGAAGACGGTGGTGGCGCAACAATCATCGCTAATGATCCGGCTACCTATGACAATATGCGCGGTTCAGGAGGCAGTCATATGGCGAAAGGATTTGTTGCGTTTAAAAAGGAAACTACCGCATCACCGGGAAATTCGGGAGGAAATAATCCCAGCTCAGGAAGTGGAAATCAGAACGGCTCTAACAATGATGATCAAAACAACAACGGCAATACCGGTCCTTCAACAGGGAACCGTCCAACCTTACCCTTGTGGATGGAAATTAGACCACGCTAGTTTTCTTAATGGATATCTGGTAGACGCTGCGATGATTTTCTCATTACCGTCTAAACCCGTGAGCCTCAACTCATTCCAGATTTACCTTAGTTCCAGCAATCCTGATTGGCATTGGGCGCAGTAGTCACCGGTCCGTTATGATTAATCACGAAATTACCACAGGTATCATTGACCTGATCCGTCCCCGCAACTGCTGAGGCCGATACTTCAAAAGTTAGTGCCGTCGATTTAGTACTATCGATTTGAATATCGTAGAAACCCGCTGTGGTTTGTATCGTCGCAGTTGTGTAACCAAGTTGAGTTAAGCTACTCGCGTAGTTAGGGCTGTTCAGGCGAAAGCGTTCCTGTGCCAGGGCAACTTCCAATAAAATCGAAACCGCCTCGGCGCGACGACCATCACGCACCTGATTGATATAGTTCGGATAAGCGATAGCGGCAATAATACCAACGATCGCAATTACCAGCATAATCTCTATTAGTGAAAATCCGCTGCTTCTACTTTTCATATGTAATTTCCGCAATTCTGTCTTACCAACTAGCCCGATACTTGTTACGGTTCGCGTCCTAAAAACTTAAGCTTTTGCCTCAATAGACGAAATCAAGAACACAAGTCATCAATTTTGGCTACCCATTGGATTCAAGCAGGTTTTAAGGACCAATGATGTTAAACACCACGCAAATTCACAAACAACACGCATTTACCATGCTGGAATTACTCATTACCATTGCCGTATTGGGAATCCTGCTATCGGTTGCGATACCCTCTTTCTCCGGAATGACGGAGCGGTACCGCCTGAAAACGATGATAGAAACCGTGGTGGAGGACTTGCAATTTGCACGAAGCAAGGCGGTAACTGATAACACCAACATCTTTGTCAGTGTGTCCACCGGCAGTACCTGGTGTTACGGTATCAGTAGCACGGCCGCATGCGACTGCAGTACGGGTACTACATGCGACTTAAAGAAAGTTGGCTTCGGTGATTTCAATGGTTTGTCTATAGATGGAACGAATACCGATGTGAGCAACATCACATATGGGCCAATTGGTGTTTCCAATTTCATCACAGGTGGTGGACGCATCGAATTTCGTACAACAAATCTGACCGCTCGAATCAACATCAATGCGATCGGCCGTTTGCAAACCTGCTCCGATGACATACCCAGTCTTGGAAGCGCACTGGTGGATTGTTAGAACTGGCCCAGCAAATTGTAAAAAAATATGTGATATACCCCTCTAAAATTGAAATAACCGGACGCTAACAAGGTATGAAGAACCGTCTCCGCTCAGCGTAGACGGGACTATTGGTTCTAACTCATTGAAGTAGATGAATATGAACAGTTACCTACCACAGCAAACGGCACAATCAGGCTTTAGCCTGTTAGAGATGATGATTGCATCATCCCTGGGCACGCTCATTATTATGGGTTTGCTACAGGTGTTTGCGAGTAATGTTCGTACCAATAGTGATGCCATCTTGAGTACCAAGATGACTCAGGAATTGCGTGCAACAATGGACTTTATTACTACCGAAGTTCGTCGTGCAGGCTATTGGAGCGCTTCGCCTGCGCCCGCCGGATCTGTCAATCCCTATGGTATCCATGAAATTAATCAGACATGTTTACTGTACAGCTACGACACCACCGCTGCTACGACACCGGTCACAACGACAAACAGAGGTTTTCGCCTCAACACCACCACGAATACGATAGAGTGGATACAAAGCAGCACGCCAGTCGACTGCGCCTCCGGCGCCTGGACGCCGATTACGATTCCATCGATGGTAACCGTAACCGCTGTGAATTTTTCACTAAATTCTAACTCTGCCTGTATGAATGCAACCACCGGCGGTGACTGCGATCCATGCAATGGCGCAACCGCAGTATGGGCAGTAAACGATGTTCTGCACTATACACGCGGTATCAATGTCATTGTGGCAGCACAATTGACTAATGCACCGACAGTGTCGATGGCATTGCAGGAAACGATTTCCATCAGAAACCCTGAGTCTGGCGCGGCAACGGCTGCCGGACCGGCCAATACCAGTTTATGTGGTTTTAAACTTCCACTTCAGACACCAGCGATGATACGGATATGAAGTCTATGAAGCCTTTAAACGCGATACAAAAGCAGTCTGGTTCCGTCACACTTGTAATGACGGCGATCATTTTGTTCCTCTTGAGCATGGTATCGGTATTCGCCGCGCGTATTATTACGACAGACTATCGCATCAACGCCAATCACTATCGCGCCAAGCAGTTGTTTGACGCAGCGCAAGCAGGTATCGACCAGGCAATAAGTACACTGGATCGCCAGGCCATTAACGCGAATATCGGTAGCACCGATATATTCTCCGGTGGTCCACATACACTGTGTCCTCAAATACAAGCAGGACAAACAGAGTTTTACTGCGCAACCGATGCCAGTGGCACCATTGGTTTAGCCGTATTGCGCGCGCAATACAATCCTGTTCTTGTCGGTGATACCTCGCAATTAACACTAACGATCAACGCATTCTCCCCCAATGCCAATATTGCGGGAGGCATTACAGCGAACAAGACGTTTACTCAGATTGTTCAGTTCAGCCCACTGATTCCAAACCCACCACCAGGTCCACTGACCGTACTTGGAGATATCAATGCAGCGGGTGTCAGGCTGACGAATACCAATACCGACATTGCAGCATGGTCAGGTGGCGCGGCAGTAGCTCCGCCTAACACCTTCGTAAAAACCGGTACTGGCATCTATCCTTCCGACACCAATCTTGCGGCCCTGGGCATTGATCCGGCGCAAGGTATGTTCGACAACTTTGTCGGCTTTAATAAGGCCATCGTCCGTCGCCATGCACGCACGATTAATTGTACAGGTGGCTGTACCGATACAAACGCCGATATTCAGAAAATCGCAACATCAACCGGCGGCACGTACTGGCTCGCTGGTGATCTCGTTCTAAATTCTAATACTGTGCTTGGCACGTCACAGAATCCCATTGTTTTGATCATGGAAGGCAATCTGACCCTGTCCAAGAAAAACGACACGATTAATGGCCTGGTTTACAAAATTGGTGACTGGATCGATACCGGCAGCAAGGGCACGATCAACGGCGCACTTATTGTCGAAGGTAGCTTTACCGAAACAGGCAATATGGACGTCTGGTACGGCGATCTCTTATTAGGCACACCGCAGATTAGCAATCTCAATATGGTTGGTATGTATACCTCGGTTGCTGGTAGCTGGCGCGACTTCTTTTAATCAGTACGGTATGAGTAATATGCAGCATAAATCACCACACACCCGGAACTCTGGTTTTACCCTGATTGAAATCCTGATTGCCATGGTCGTCATCGGTATCGGACTGGTCGCACTGGCACGCTTTTCCGGTGTCGGGGTAAAAGAAAGTAATATGTCGCAGGCGCGTGTGCAGGCGATCACCCTGGGTGAACAAGGTATCGAAACACTGCGCACTCAATGGGCAAATGACCCAACCAATGTTCCCAGCGGTACCGACCAACAGACACCGGCTGGTAGTAATACCACTTATGATCGCAACTGGAATGTGAGTGAAACAACGAGTGGTGCGACACAGATCGATATGCGGGTTTCCTGGGCCGACCGTACCGGGGCTTTGCAAAGCGTGAGTTTGTCTTCGGTATTGGCAACGTCCACGCCACTGGATCATTCCATCACATTAACTTCAAGTCCTTCGGGTTTGGTAGTGGTTAGTACGACTGCACCGGGAGCACCTGGTACCGGCGGCGGCGCGGCTCCTGGTACTGGAACAGGTACTGGTACGGGAACTGGAACAGGTACTGGTACGGGAACTGGAACCGGCACCACAACGACTACCCTGGCAGGCACAACCACCACCACTACGCCGCCGGTTTATGTAGACGTATTGACCTGTAATTGTGAATGGAGCCACGGGAAAAAAGGCAAAGTTGAAGGCACATTACATACATCATTGAACGGCGTCTATGCTAATCCAGAGCTGACACAAATGTGTAATACCTGTTGCGGATTGACGCCTATAAAACCACCAGTTGGCGGCGAACACTACACCGAGATCTGTAATGTAGACAGTACTAAGGCGATTACGCTGCAGTAAGCCAGAAATATAGATAACGTAAAAACAAAATAGAAAAGACAGGCCATAAGGGATTGCAAAAGGCCTGACATTTGGTTGGAAAGCTATGTTGTTGCTTCTTTCATTTCTGAGGGGATGCGGCGTCATAGCATAAGGAAAGTGACTATGAAAACGACATTCAACAACCCACAACAAGGTGGGTTTAGTATGATCGAGATTCTGATCGCGATGGTTATCATCAGCGTTGCTCTATTGTCACTGGGCAAATTCGCCGGAGTCGGCGTCAGGGAAAGTAATATGTCGGCAGCGCGGGTGCAGGCAATCACCCTGGGTGAGCAGGGCATCGAAGAGCTACGTACCCAATGGGCGAATGATCCTACTGCCATTACCAATGGTTCCGACCCGACAATTACCCAAGGTAACACCACTTATGATCGCACATGGAACGTGAGTGAAACCTCTTCCGGTGCGACTCAAATCGACATGCGGGTAACATGGGCCGACCGCACCGGTGCCTCGCAAAGTATCGCGCTTTCATCAGTATTGGCGACTTCAACGCCTCTTGATCACTCGATTACGCTGACCTCCAGTCCTTCGGGACTGGTGGTGGTGAGTACGACCGCGCCGGGTGGTGGTGGTGGCGGTGGCGGTGGCGGTGGCGGTACAACTTCGACTATTGGCGGGGGTGGCATGATGACCACAACCACCTTGCCCGGCGGCGCCACGACAACCACATTGTTCGGGGTTACTACGACCACAGCGCCTGTTTACATCGATATACTCACCTGTCAATGTGAGTGGGAACGTGGACGCGGCAGCGTCGAGGGAACTGTGCATATCTCGCAGAATGGTGTGTTCGTCAATCCCCAATTGACCAATCATTGCCGCACCTGTTGTGGGCTATCTACCGCACCCGCGTCGGGTGATGTCGATGTTGTCGACGAATACTATAGCGAGATGTGTTACGTCGATAGTAGCAATAACGTGGGCCTATATTAAAGTCTAGATCGACACGCTTTTTGCAGTAAAAAGGCTTTTACTGCAAAAAGCGCAACGTGTTGATCAGCATCGTCATTCCCATATACAACGAATCGGCCAATATCTCCCCACTGTGGGAGAGTCTTTCGGCCGTGATGACTACCCTGGAAGCACCGTGGGAATGTATCTTTGTCGATGATGGCAGTCATGATGACAGCCTGGCGCGACTAGCCAATCTGCAACAGCGCCATCCACAATGTCGGATCATCAGCCTGTCGCGCAACTTCGGCCACCAGGCCGCATTATTGGCCGGCTTGCAGGCGAGTAGAGGCGACTGCGTCATCACCATGGATGGCGACCTGCAACACCCACCGCACATCATTCCGCAACTATTGGTGCAATGGAAGAACGGCGCGCACATCGTCAACACCCGCCGCGTGGATAGACGCCAATTGAATCTGAAGCGACTCACTTCCGGGCTGTTTTATCGCCTGTTTTCCTCGTTGTCGGGGCAGCGCCTACTCCCCGGCATGGCGGATTTTCGATTGCTTGATCGCCAGGTGGTGGAAACCTTGTCGCAAACCCAGGAACGCGCCCTGTTTTTACGTGGCATTTTGCAATGGCTGGGTTTTCGTCAGGCGATCGTCGACTACGAACCAGCGAAAAGATTAAGCGGAAAGTCCGGCTATTCAACGGGCAAGATGTTACACCTGGCCATGGATGGTATTACTTCGTTTTCTCTGATACCACTGCGCATGGCGACTTATTTAGGCTTTTTGTTTTCCTTCGCCAGCTTCGCCTATCTCTCTTACGCCTTGTATGGCTGGTGGTATACCTCACACAATATCGTCGGCTGGACCTCGGTCGTTGGTTCGGTATTGTTTCTCGGCGGCATACAACTGATTTGTCTCGGCATCATGGGCGAATACATCGGCAAGATTTATCTCGAAGTCAAACACCGCCCGCACTATGTCATCGAGAAGACTCTGGGGTTTGACGATGAGTAATTTTGTATTATTCATACTTGCCACTCTCGCCTCGGTCAGCGCACAGATACTCACACGCCAAGGTATGACGCAACAGACCAATGATGTCATCGCTTCATTGTTATCATGGCAAGTGTTTGCAGCTCTGGTTTGTTATGCCCTCGCCTTCGTGTGTTACGCCCTGTTTCTCGCGCGTGTAGAACTTTCTCTAGCCGCGCCGTTATTCGTCGGCGGCACCATCATCCTGCTACAAGTGTATGGACAGTTCACTGGTGAACATCTGGATATCTATCGTATTGTCGGTGCGGTACTCGTCATTGCGGGTGTAACGCTGTTATCGCTGTCCATGCACAAGGGGGCGGCATAGTGTTTTTTCGTTTGCCAGGGATGGTGGCGCTATTCAATCTTGCAGGGCTCGCGCTACTCTATTTTATTTTTCTCGATCGATTTGAGCTGTCATTACTGTTTGAAGACACCATACTTACTGGCGGCGACTCGGCCTCATGGTATCAAATCGCCTGGCATATGAAGCATGAACTGCTGCCCTACGGACGTGTGTTTGGCTGGAGCCAGGACAATTATTTTGGCTACGATAATTTGTTGCACTACTTTGTGTTACCGTTCCTGGCCATCGTGTTACTTAGCTTTATTATCCCACTGACGATCTCTCTCAAGCTGATCAGCTTTCTCGGTGTGCTGTTGTTACCGCTGGCCGTGTTCTGGATGCTCAAACGTATTGGTTATAAAACGCCACTACCCTTGATCGGCGCCGCGCTGAGTTTTTACTTTTTACTACACGAACAGTTCAGAATATTCGGCGGCAATTTATTGAGCACCCTGGCGGGTGAATTCTGCTTTAGCCTGGCCTTCGTCTTATTCACCTTGTTTATTGGCAATCTTCATCGTGGCATAGATTTGAATTCACGACTGGTGAGCAATGCCTTGTTGCTCGCCGCTATCGGACTCTCCCACGCCTTTGTGTTTTTCTCTGCGGCGTTGTTACCGGTTTTCTATTTGTTGCAACGCCACGGGCTGCGCCAGCGATTACCCTATGTATTAAAAATCTACGGCCTGGCCTTTTTGCTCATGGCCTTCTGGTCTTTACCTATGCTCGACATGCGCGAGTTCACGACGCAGGTGAATATGGTTTGGTACTTCACATCGTGGCGTGATTTTCTAAACAACCTGGGGATAATACCGATCGTGATTTTCATCAGCGGTGCGGTGCTGACCTTGATACCAGCGACGCGCAATCAACGCCTGTCCCTTTTCGTATTCATTGGCGGATGCGCAGTGGTGCTATATTTCGTCGCCAATTTATTGCGCGTACCGGATATTCGCTTTTTCCCGGCTTTTCTCTTTTCAACCATACTGATCTCAGTAGAGATTGTGTACTTACTCGCTAGTCGACTGTATTTTTATCGGCGTTATTTTATGGCTACGCTTGTGGCCATGGTCGTGCTGTTCTGTGGCAAGACGGTTTATGCACCGGAACTGCAATCACCGGCCTGGTTTGAATGGAATTACAGCGGCTATGAAGTTAAGCCGGCCTTTCGCAATGGCGTATTTCAAGAACTGGTCAACGAACTTAAAGGCGACTACACCCGTGGCCGTGTGGCCTGGGAACATGTGGATTACAATCCCGACTTTGGCAGCGAACGCGTATTTGAAAACCTGAGCTACTTCACCGGCCGTTATACCACCGAAGGCATACACTACGCCGCTGGCTTAATGAGCAAAACGGTAACGATACTGGCCAATGAATTTTCCTTGCGTCGCGGTGGTGCCGAACCCGTGATGCAAGCACAGCCCAATGTCGAGCGACTAGGTGATCACTTCAAGTTATTTAACATCTCGCAAGTCATCGCCAAGAGCACTCCGATTGAACAAATGTTCAGACGCTCGGCGGATTTTGAACTGGCACTGCTATCCGATGATTACTCTGTGTTTAATTTGAGAGACTACACGCCGTCGTTTGTTAAACCTTTGGAATATGTTCCCCCGTTGGCTACAATTGAAAGCTCACATCCAGAGGCCGCGATACGCAACTGGTTTCGTCGCGGCCATACCTTGGAATCACTATTTGTCGATCGACGACATCTTCATACGCCCGAGTTGAAAGAGCCGTTCACACAATCGGTCACGCTTGCCGCCAATGGTAAGTTGAGTGAATTATCGGTTGAGAAGATGACCCCAGCGTCAGTAAGCAAGGAATTTATTGATAACAGAACGATACGCTTTCAAACCGATGGCATTGGCAAGCCACATCTGATCAAAGTCAGCTTTTCGCCCTTATGGCAATCGTCCAATGGCGAAACAATTTATCGTGTCGCACCGGGGATGATGTTGTTGTTTCCGCAACAGGAGAAAGTTGAACTCGTGTATACGCGCAGCACTGCCGAAAAAGTTGGCCTATTAATGACATTGACAGGCTTGCTCATTATTCTCGGCATGCGCTACAAAGAAACATTCACCGAGCGATGGCTGGAAAGGCTGTTTTTGATCGCGCCGATTAACGCTACGGTATACCGACTACACCGTCCGTTGTTAATTTTACTAGTAGTGGCAACACTACTCTTGTGCTGGTGGGGTGCGAGTGTGAAGCGACAACTACTGGACTTTCACTACCAGGGCGCTGCGCTGAGCAGTAGCCAGCAATTTCAGGCCAGCGTGAATTTTCATCAGGCTACGCTCGACAACCCCGAACAAATCGACGACGATCTCGACGTGGGGGCGTTGAGTATGCTCGCGCTGGCACGTGACCTGATTGCACTCAAACAGTATGATCGCGCGCAAATCGTGTTGCAACGCATGCATGAGGACTATCCAGATTGGGCTTCATTTGATTTGATTTATTTACAACAGGCACGCCTTGCACTCGCGCAAAACCGACGCGAGATCGCCTCACGCGTACTAGATGAATGCAAAAAACGGCAAGTGCAGATTGGCGTAAACAAGTCCTGCAATAATTTCAGGGAGTCCTTCCATGTGGCACCCTGATCGATCGAATAATTGTTTCTACCGCATGCTGGCAGGGGTGTTGTTACTCCTGATATATACAGGCATGGCAAGCGCAGAAGAAGCAAAATTGTCAGCCTCTATCCAGGTGAAACTTGTCGACAAGCAGTTCCACCTGAATTGCCGAATCGAAAACACGGGGACCGTATCGCTATTCGATGTTGCGCCCGTGCTATTTGTAAACAACCAGCGCATACGCTTGCCCGCCAGTCCGCAGCTATCCGCAGGTGCGACTTACCAGCACATCATGCAAATGGATAACCCCTGGTCGACCAGAGGTAACTTTCTGTTTCCTGTGAATATCACCTATCGTAACGAAGAGGGCGTCACCGGTAGTTTTTATGCCGTAGCCGACGTCGCGCATGAGGCAAGTGCCTCGCCCAAACTCGTCATTGCCGTGCCTCCTAACTTTCTTAGCGACGATGAATCATTTGATGTTGATACTTTTATCCGCAATGCGGAAGACCAGGCGATAGACATTACGCTGTCACTCTATCCTTCAGGGCAGGTGTCCCGCCGTTTTTATCAAAGCGCGGCGCTGACAGCAGGACAATCGCTTGAATTGAAGACCGAAGTAGAAACGGAGCTAAGTCTACACAAGAAGGAGATGCTCATCATTGTTGACTATGAAAAACAGGGATATCACTATGCGCAATTAACGCGCACCTATTTTTCCGAACCCCCTGACTATGAATGGCTGTCGGCCTTTTTCTCGAAATCCAGGCTTGTCTATAGCCTGATGTCAGTTCTATTCCTCATAGCACTCACCATCATTTTTCTCGACTGGCGTAAACGCCGCCTCACACGTACTTAATATTCGGTTAATCCCGCTTTTCTATAAAGTCGCTTCGTTGAAAACAATAAAAATATGGAACGAGATTTTCAGGGATGATGCTGCATACGCGGGCGCAAGGTTTTAGCCTATTCGAACTACTCACCGTCATAACACTCGTATGTCTGCTCGTACTGGCAGCCGTTCCAGCGTTTACCGATCTCATCGACCGCATTCGTATCAAGCAACAAACGCATACCTTGTATTCACGACTACAACTGGCCCGACAATTAGCCTTGAGTAGCGGTAGCGATGTACGGGTGCGTTTTCAGCAACACCAGGGGCGCTGGTGTCTGGGTTTTTTTGATGAAATACATGGCGCGTGTGATT
Organism: Gammaproteobacteria bacterium; assembly: GCA_029881255.1. Classification (NCBI taxonomy): domain Bacteria; kingdom Pseudomonadati; phylum Pseudomonadota; class Gammaproteobacteria; species Gammaproteobacteria bacterium. The sequence continues at coordinate 249,526 of JAOUMY010000002.1, forward strand.
GCACGCAAGCTGACAGTTGTCGCGTTTCGGAGCGGGAATATCGCTACACCATCGACAACCACGATGCCGCCTTGTACCGGACGCGATTTGCCGGAGGCGGCGTTCTCGGGTTTTCCGCCAGCCGAGGGATAGCCAGCGATAGCGATGGTTTTCACAACGGCAGTGTGTGGTTGCGTTCGCCTCGCAACAAAACCTTTGCGGTTGTCGTCAGTCGGCTTGGGCGATTGCGCCTGTGTGAAGCAGGCGTCGGTAATTGTCCGCCAGCGCCGGGAGCCTAACATGCACAATCAGCGAGGTCATAGCCTAGTCGAACTGGTAATCGCCAGTGCCATCGGCGTCGTCGTGTTAACCCAGGCGCTGGACTTATTTGCTCATCGAGTAGCGGCGCAAACCCATCACCAGGGGCAACTACGACTCGAACAGGAAGTCCGCGCCATTATCGCCGTCGTGGAAAACGAGGTATCGCGTCATGCCTATTGGAATTCCGCTGATCAAACGCACAATCCACACGCGCAATGGATCGCACGCAGCGACTGCCTAATCGTCAGCCACGATCGTAATCGCGACGGTTCGACTTCTGTCGATAGCGGCGAACGAAGTGGCATACGATTTCGTGAACAACGTGTCCAATGGCGCAGCAATGCCACGGATTGTGATAGCGGTCGCTGGGAGGCGCTGAATGAAGACTCCACCGTCGTGATCGACGAGTGGCGTTTTGTGTTTGTCGCGGATGGCGACTGTACAAATCTTAGTCATACCCCGCCGTCTTCGTGCAATCCTACGATTTGTCCTTATGATCAGTTTCGAAGGGGTGACAAACTAAGAAAACATTATCGCGTCGGTATAGACATAGACGCCCACTTACGCGCCAACCCAAACACTAAAATTCAAATTCAACATCAGATTCATCTACACAATCCGCTTGTAGAAATTTCAAGCACCGACGGGCCATCACAAGGAGAAGAACATGCCTGTAACTAAACAACAAGGAGCGTATACACTTAGCACGGTACTTACCATCTTATTTATTTTCGGTCTTGCGAGTATCTTTAGTGCACAGACGAGCATCGCCGAAACACGCATGGTGAATGCGGAAGCCCAGCGACACCTGGCGTCACAGATTGCGCAAATCGGTCTCGCCACCAGTTTGCAACAACTTTCCGCAGAGACGTTCCACTCGCTGTCTTCTTCGGAAACGCAAACGATAGCAAGCGAGGCACTATCCAATTCGTCTGGTTTGGCCATTGGTAGTTACACAAGCTCGATACAACGCAATTCCAACGTCGACGCATTCGTCACGGTAGAGGCAAGAACTGCCGACAACAGTAGTCGTCAACGTGTGCAACAACAGGTCAATCTGCAACCATTGTTTCACTATCTTCCACGCAGCGCGGCCACGATTAGCGGTGATGCGGTATTGCATCCACTGGTAACGATTAACGGCCTGGATGAGACGCCCTTGTGGTGGAGCGGTGGCACAAAACACGGCGGATTCGCCTATCGGCCTGTTACCAACGATCAACACCTCAGACAACTCAATAGAGATTCCTTTATTGCGAATTTCAGCACCTTGTCACTCGACGGTCTACGTCAGGCCTTGACCAACATTGATTGCACTGACACATGCTCAACCTCGCAGCTCGACGATGTCGGCAATGCCTTTATCGTCGGTGATTTGAACATAGAGCATAGCTTCGGCACGATCGAATCACCTCGCCTTCTAATCGTCGATGGCAATGTGAATATTCGTGACCGCGCGACGTTCACAGGCGTGCTGATATGTCTCAACGGATGGAATAACCGAACACATGTTGGTGGTGTGCGCGGCGAAGTTCTCGTATGGGGAGATGTCAGCATCGATAATATCTTTCAACTGTCTTACGATTCTGGCGTCGTCAGCACCGTGATACGTAATAGCGCGTTTTTAGTGCCGGTTGCGGGAACCCTGATTGATGGATAACCAAGGTGGCGCGTCGCTCATTGAAGTAATGATCGCGATGGCGATACTCGTCTCCGGTAGTCTCGCCTTTGTACAACTGGACAATAAACTGCTACGCCATACCCGTGAGACGATGAACCACGCCCACGCTGCTCAGCTGTTACAACAAAAGTTGGTCGAACTGCAACATACTACGTCCCTGCACGATGGTAGTGATCAGATAGAAACGGACACGCATGTATTTGAGCGGCGCTGGCAGATGTCATCTGAGCAAGGCATTGTTTATATTCACGTCTATATTCGTTGGCCCGATGTCCAGGGAGAATTTAGTGATCGCAGCCAGCAACAGGCGTCGCTACGCATCCGTGCTCCCGAACTGGACCTTGCCCCAGCTCGGCCTATCCAGATCATACGATTCCCCGCTGAGTAGCCCGGTAGCCGGGCTCAATCTACGCCAATTCTGTGTTAAAATGCCGACTTTTCGCCCCGAGGATGTTATGGCAAACAAAGGAATTCTAATCACCGGTGGCGCCGGTTACATCGGCAGTCATGTGGTAAAGCTATTGGGAGACAGCGGTTATGACAATATCGTGGTGCTCGACAATCTGAGCAAGGGCTTTCGCGAGGCTGTCTTATATGGCGAACTCGTCGTCGGCGATACCGGCGACAAGGATTTAGTCAGCCAGGTCTTGCGTGAACACAATATCGAATCTGTCATCCATTTCGCCGCGCATACCATCGTCCCCGAGTCTGTCGAGAATCCGCTCAAGTATTACGGCAACAATACCTGTAGCACGCGTAATTTGCTCGAATGTTGTGCACAAGCCGGTGTTATACAATTTATTTTTTCCTCTACCGCTGCGGTATACGGCATTCCCGAGGTCAGCCCGGTGACCGAAGACACGCCCAAGTCGCCTATCAATCCCTATGGCACGTCCAAGCTGATGACGGAATGGATGCTTCAGGATTTAGGCGCTGCAACGTCGATGAAGTATGTCGTATTGCGTTATTTCAATGTCGCCGGTTGTGACCCGGAAGGAAAAATCGGTCAGTCCACACCCGAGGCGACGCTGTTAACCAAAGTCGCGTGTGAAGTTGCGATAGGCAAGCGCGAAAAGCTTTATGTTTTTGGCACTGATTACGACACCCACGATGGCACCGGTGTGCGTGATTATATTCACGTCGTCGATCTTGCCGATGCACATATCAAGGCGTTGGAGTATTTACAGCAAGGCGGCGCCTCTGATGTGTTTAATTGCGGCTACGGTCACGGCTATAGTGTGCGCGACATGATTAAAGCAGTAGAGAAGGCACATGGTTCGCCTTTGTCGGTTGAAGAACATCCTCGCCGTGCGGGCGATCCCCCGTCATTGATTGCGGATAGTAGCAAGCTCAAACAAAAAATGGGCTGGGTGCCAAAATATGATGATCTGGATGGGATCGCGGCGACGGCGTTGAACTGGGAGAAGAACCGGCATTATTGACGCCGGTTTGCTTATATCGCGAAATTCTTAATACGGTATCTTGGCATCTTCGAGCAACTGACGTACGTGGCTTACCGGAATCGCATAGGTAATGCCACTAGGGTTCTCCAAAATTTTTTCCTTGGTTTCCTTTACAAACACCTTGTTGATCACGCCAACCACTTTGCCAGTTTCGACGTGGTATACCGGACTGCCACTATTACCCGGATAGGCGGTGGCGTCCAGTTGGAAGACATCGAAGGGATCACGCAGGCGTCGTATCATTCTGACATCGAGATCCTTGGGATTCACTACCGGAATAGCGACCGGCGAAATCGCCGAAACGATACCGCGATGGGTAACCGGATAAACTCCTAGTACTGCGCCAATAGGAAAACCGGTGAACGCGATTTCATCACCCTCGCGTACTTTTTCCGTATGTCCCATGACCATAGCCGGTACCGGTTCGCCGCTTATCGCGATCAAAGCCAGGTCGTGAATGTGATCAATTTGAATTTGTTTGGCAGGTCGTACCTTCGCAGATTCACCGGTGCCGACGATGACACACAGGGTTTCTTTGTTTTCTTCGTCCAGGACTTCCGGCAACACATGGGCATTGGTAACAAAATAGGTTCCGTTACCAACCGCAAATCCGGTCCCCATCAATTTGGTGCCTGGACGTCGAGTGGTTTGATGCGTACAAACGCCGACGATGCTGGGTTTAATTTTTTCGATAGTGTCCGCAAGACTGGCGATTGCCGATTGACCCAGGCCAAATGCGCACATGTTTATCGCCATAACGCTGAGAATAATCCGTTTCATTTGCTTGCTCTGTTTTACCTATGCCTAGCGATTAACACGATAACGCGGTCCATTTTGTCTGTCGAGATCAACCTGAACGCGCTCATCTGCCCAGCCGTGCACATTGTCGCGGGCTTCGATGTAAATAATTTTGATATTGCGCGGGATTTTAAGATCGCCGAGACTGCGCGTGAATGGCTGTTCGGTTTCATGTGGATGCATCAACACCCGTCGTCCCAGTTCATTGCCTTTTTTGTCGACGACTCTCCAGGCGTCGGCATAGTGATCCCAGCCGCTGTCTTCATGTTTTAAGGTGACGCGCACTGTCCAGGTATTCTGTTTTTGCGTGAGCAGAACATCCATGATTTCGACTTCGTTGGCGTTTGCAATACTGGGCATGATCAGGACAAACAGCATCAACAGATACATGTGTTTCATCATCAAAACTCCACGTAAGGTTTTATCAGTATTATTACCACCATGCCGAAAACTCCGGCGAGCATGTCGTCTACCATAATGCCGAAGCCACCGTGCACGTGACGATCAAGCAGGCGTATCGGCCAGGGTTTCCAGATGTCGAATAATCGAAACAGAAAAAACCCGATCACGATCCATTGCCAGCCTTGTGGCGCAAACATCATCGTTATCAAATAGCCAACGACTTCGTCCCATACGATACTGCCATGATCGTGTACACCGAGTGCGCGGCTATATACGTGGCAGGCCCAGATGCCGACTATGGAAAATATTAGCACTAGGCCTATATAGGTCGATGTTGGTAAGTTTTGCATGAGCACAAAGATGGGAATCGCGGCGAGTGTGCCGAAGGTGCCAGGGGCGACTGGCGCCAAACCTGATCCGAATCCGAGTGCTAGCCATTTGGCGACGAAGTTCATAGGTCTCCTTAGGCGAAGTGGTCGTATCCACGTTTCGTCACGGCCAGTTCCCGGCCGTCACGATAGAGGCATTGCAGGGTGTTTCCTTTCACCATCTGCCCGATTTGAGTTATGACGATACCATGTTGGCTGGCAATGTCGAGTAGTGTGTTCACGTGTTCGTCTGCAACGGTGAAGCAAATTTCGTAGTCGTCGCCGCCGCTGAGCAAAAATTGGTATTCTTCGTCATCTATTCCTTTGTCTGTTACACCTTCGGACAATGGAACATCTTCGATTTGGATGGTCGCGCCAAGCTCACTACGCTGCATAATGTGACCAAGATCTGCGAGCAGGCCATCGGAGATGTCGATGGCGGCGTTGATATACGGTTTTAGTATTTGCATGTCAACGACTCGCGGGGTTGGGCGGTTTAGTCGTTGTAGAAAATAATCATCCGCAGAGGCCGTGCTCAGTTGTCGTAGGCCGATGGCGGCGTCACCAATTGTGCCGGTGACAAATATTTTGTCGCCGGGTTTTGCGGCGTCACGGCGTAGTGCTTTCCCGTCTTCGATGATTCCGGCGATTTGTACGCTGATGGTCAGTTGTGTTCCCCGGCTGGTGTCGCCGCCGATAATCTGTACACTATGTTGGCGCGCGAGTTCATCCATGCCCAGAGCGAATTCTTTTATCCACTGTTCGTCTTCAAACTCACTGAGGGTGATGGCGAGTGTGGCCCATTGGGGTTTGGCGCCCATGGCGGCCATGTCACTGAGGTTTACGGCGAGGCTTTTGTAGCCTATATCGCGTGCTTGTGTTTGTTCGGGAAAGTGTACGCCACGGACGAGGGTGTCGACGGCAATGCATTGTTGTACATTGCCGGTTTGTATTATGGCACCATCGTCACCAACACTGAGTATGACATCGTTTCTGTTCTCACCGATGTGCGCAAAGTAACGGTCGATGAGGGAAAATTCTGACATAGTTTATGATTTGCGTTTCTTATCTGCGTTTATTTCAATCTGGCGAGTGTCGATGGCGACTTTGTCGACGACGCCGTTGATGAAGCGGTGAGATTTGTCTGCGCCGAAGCGTTTTCCAAGGTCGATGGCTTCGTTGATTACAATGCGATACGGAATGTCGATAACGTATTTGAGTTCGTAGGTAGCCAGTCGAAGTATGGCGCGTTCGATAGGACCAAGGTCATCGAGGTGGCGGGTAACATGTGGTTTGTAGAGTTCGTCGATTTCGCTGGCGTTTTGGGTGATGCCGCTGATCAAGCGTTCGAAGTATTCCATGTCGGTGTTTGAGCCGCTATGCTCTTCACGAAATTGTTTGATGATGTCACCGATATTTTGCTGCGCGATTTGCCATTGATATATTGCTTGTACTGCGGCTTGACGTGCGCGACGGCGTGCTTGTCCGACATTCATTTTCTACTACCTTTTTAAAGAGCTTTTGGACTGTTGTCCGTTTTACATTCTGTGTTGTGCAATTGTTTAGTTTGTTTTGTGCCTGGGTTCCCGTTGCTCCATGCCTGGAAAGGGCTTCTGTTTACAAAACTCGCTGTGAATACTTCCCTGTACGCTCTGCGGCCGCGTCCATGCGGCCGAAGGTTTTGTAAACAGAAGCCCTTCCCAGGCAATACGCAACTGTATTGTGCTATTGCTTAGTTTGTATTCGTGCCTAGGTTCCCGCTACTACGAGTTTTTGTATTCACTTCAAGTGACTCGCCCATTCGCTGCTGTGTATCTGCTTAGTTTGTATTCGTGCCTAGGTTCCCGCCACTACGCGCTTGGAAAGGGATTCGATTACAAAACTCGCTGTGAATATTTCCCTGTACGCTCTGCGTCCACGTCCATGCGGCCGAAGGTTTTGTAAACGAATACCCTTCACGGCCACTGCGCGGCTACTTTGTGCTAAATGTCTAGATTTGGCGTTTTCGTTTTAACCGCTTAAAACCAAGATATTCGATACACAATGTTGCGCAACAAAACTTCCTGCCACCGAAAACTAATCTCGACTCCGCGAACGAAACCAAAGTACAACCACATTCGGATTCTTACGAGTCACAAACACTTCTAGAATTAGGTTTCATATTCATTGAACCGAAATTACAAAACCAATTCTGAATTTCTCTCCCAAACCACTACCACGATCTCTCAAGCACAGTGTTGGGGAAGGGTGTGGCGTTACAAAACCTTCGGCCGCATGGACGCGGCCGCAGAGCGTACAGGGAAGTATTCACAGCGAGTTTTGTAACGCCACACCCTTCCCCAACACTGTGCCCACCACGAAACACGAATTCACAACGGAACCCTACATATTGCGAAACAAATTCACCATTTCGATCGCAGAAACTGTCGCTTCGACACCTTTGTTACCGGCCTTGGTGCCTGCACGTTCGATCGCTTGCTCTATCGTATCCACCGTCAACACGCCGAATGCGACAGGCACATCGTCGTTGAGCGAAACGTGTGACAGACCCTTGGTCACCTCACCCGCGACATATTCAAAGTGCGGTGTTCCGCCACGGATAACAACGCCAAGCGCGATAATCGCATGGTATTTTTTACTACGGGCCATACGCTGTGCGGCCAGGGGAATTTCAAAGGCACCGGGAACTCGGACGATTTCGATATCGCTGCGTTTGCCGCCATGACGGACGATGGTGTCGATGGCGCCTTCGAGTAGGCTTTCGCCGATATAGCTGTTGAAGCGGCTCACGACGATACCGAATTTGGTGTCTTTTGCTACGGTGAGTTCGCCTTCATATGTTTTGATGTCGTTCATAGTGTCATCCGTCTATCGATACGTATTCTGTCACTTCCAGTCCGAAGCCTGAGATGCCGTGCATTCTCTTCGGCGCACCTATTACGCGCATTTTCTTTACGCCAAGGTCAGCGAGGATTTGGGCGCCGAGGCCATAGGTACGCAAATCGCCTGCCGGTTCCGGTTGCGGCAGTATACCGCCACCATCTTGTAATTGGTAATTGCGGATGCGCTTGATCAAATCATTGGCGGCAATTTCTTTGCGGATGAGTATGGCTATACCACTGCCCTCACGTGCAATGGCTTGCATGGCCTTGCGCATCGGTAAGGGTAATCCATCACGTTCCGCGTTCAATACATCGGTCACGTCATCGCGCAGGTGTACTCGAACCAATGTCGGTGTTTCTCCATTGACCTCGCCGTAGACGGCGGCCAGATGCACTTGCTGGCTGAGTAAATCGCGATAGGCGCACAGGGTAAATTCACCCCATTCCGTCGGCAGGCTGCATTCGGCAACTCGTTCGATGCTTTTTTCGTTGCGTATGCGGTAGTCGATCAGGTCGGCAATAGTGCCCATCTTCAGGCCGTGCTCGCGGGCGAAGATTTCCAGGTCGTCGCGACGGGCCATAGTGCCATCTTCATTGAGTATCTCGATGATGACCGCAGCGGGTTCAAGTCCTGCTAGACGTGCGAGATCGCATCCGGCTTCCGTATGTCCGGCGCGGGTAAGTACGCCGCCGGGTTGGGCCATGATCGGGAAGATGTGGCCCGGTTGTACGATGTCTTCCGGTTTGGCGTCGGCCGCAACGGCAGCGCGTACGGTTTGGGCGCGGTCGGCGGCGGAGATACCGGTGGTCACGCCGTGGGCAGCTTCGATTGAAACCGTGAAATTGGTCGAGTGTTTGTCATTGGTGTTGCTCACCATTAGCGGCAGTTTTAATTGCTGACAGCGCTCAGTGGTGAGAGTCAAACAGACCAGGCCGCGGCCATAGCGGGCCATAAAATTGATGTCGTCGGGACGCACCCATTGCGCGCCCATGATCAGGTCGCCTTCGTTTTCCCGGTCTTCGTCGTCCATCAGGATGACCATTTTGCCCTGACGGATGTCTTCGATGATGTCTGCTATTGGACTGAAAGCCATGAGTGATTATCCACGTTTGAAACCGTGCTCGGCGAGCAGGGCTTCGGTAATGCCGGAGGAGGTTTGTTGCGCCGCTTTGTCGCCAAGGATTAATCGTTCCAAATAACGCGCAATGATATCGACTTCGAGATTCACCCGGGTACCGGGGCGAAAGTCATCCATGGTGGTGATCTTGAGCGTATGCGGCACGATGGTCAGGCGAAAGGTATTACCGTTCACGGAATTTACCGTCAGGCTAATCCCATCGACACAAATCGAGCCTTTTTCGGCGACATAGCGGGCCAGTTCATCAGGTGCACGCACCCAGAATTCCTCGGCGCGGGCCTGTGTCTCCCGGGACAGAATTTCTCCCACGCCATCGACGTGGCCGCTGACCAGATGCCCACCCAGCGGGGTAGCCAAAGTCAGGGCTTTTTCGAGATTGACGTGATGACCAACCGATAGATTTCCCAAGGTAGTACGTGACAACGTTTCCCGCGAGACATCGGCGGCGAATCCCTGGGTGTCTTTTTCGATGACCGTAAGACACACCCCATTCACCGCGATACTGTCGCCAAGATTGACCGTATCCATGCCCAGATCGGGGCAACGTATGGATAGGCGCATGTCACCGCCGCGTGCTTCGCTGCGCGATAACTGGCCTTTGGTCTGTATGATACCGGTGAACATAGGAGATTTATTGTCTCAGGGTGTTGGTTTTGAACGTCAAAAGGCCTGCGAGTATAACATGAAGCGCTAATACTTAACCAAGTCCGGCCAGCGTAGTTCTATCGCTTGCCCGGTCGGCAGGTGATGCGCCAGTCCTGACCAATCGCGCGGATATCGACGATTTCCATGGGTATCTTCTGTTCCATGGAAATCACACCTGGCAGGTGCATCATGCCGGCGGCGGCATCGCCCATCAACACCGGCGCCATATAAATAATGAGTTCATCGAGGAGTTTTGCGCGTAGCATTGCGCCATTGAGTATGGCCCCCGCTTCCATCATGACCTCATTGATCTCCAGTTGACCCAGCTTATCCATCAAGGCATTAAGATCCACGCCGCCCTGATAATCCGGCAGGACATAGACCTCAGCACCCCGTTGTTCGAGGGCGGCCTTTTTTTCTGTATTGCGCGAAGTACAGAAGATGAGGGTGCGTCCGGAGAGTTCGAACATGCGTGCATCCGGCGGCGTGCGCAGTTCGCTATCGAGGATGATACGCGCGGGTTGGGTTGTCGGTTCTTCACCGAGCTCGTTTTCGCGCAGATTGAGATAGGGATTGTCCGACAACACCGTGCCGATACCGCTCATAATGGCAGAGCTGCGCGCGCGCAATCGTTGTACATCGCGGCGTGCGGTGGGCGCGGTTATCCAGTGACTCTCACCGGTTGCCATGGCGGTGCGACCGTCGAGACTCATCGCGACCTTACACATTACCCATGGCCGACCAGTACTCATGCGTTTGACGAAGCCGCGATTGAGTAGTTGAGCCTGTTCGGTCATCAGACCTTCACGCACCGTAATGCCCGCCTGTTTGAGCTCTGCAATGCCATTGCCCGCGACTTGCGGATTAGGATCGGTCATGGCCACTACCACTTCTGACACTCCGGCGGCGATCAAGGCCTGTGTACACGGCGGTGTTTTACCGTGATGGCAGCAAGGCTCGAGGGTGACATAGGCTGTCGCACCTCGCGCCTGTTCACCGGCCATGTTCAAGGCATTCACTTCGGCATGCGCCTGCCCAGCTAAGGCATGATATCCCTCGCCTACTACTGCGCCATCTTTGACCAACACACATCCGACACGCGGATTAGGATGAGGACTGCACATCGGCGTCTCCGCGAGTTGAATCGCGCGCGCCATAAAACGATGATCATCGCTGTTGAACATTAGTGTCTCTTGTCGTCGTCAGGAAGAAGTGGCATTTGCTGGCGATTGAATTCTTCGTTGGGCTCGCGTTCCAGTTTTTCGATCTCATCGCGGAATTCGCTCACGTCCTGGAAACTGCGATAGACCGAAGCAAAGCGAATATAGGCAACGCGATCAAGTTTGCGCAGTTCGTCCATAACCCAGCCTCCCAATTGATCCGACGAAACTTCGCGATCGCCGGTTGCGCGCAGTTTGCGTGTAATCATATTAATGGATTGCTCGATTCTTTCCGTGTCGACAGGGCGTTTTTCCAGGGCGCGCATAATCCCCTGACGCATTTTGACTTCATCAAAGGGGACGCGGCTGCCATTGCGTTTGATGATGCGCGGCATTACCAGCTCAGCGCTTTCAAAAGTGGTGAATCGCTCAGCGCAGGTCAGACACTCACGGCGGCGACGGACCATATCGCCTTCGTTCGCCAGCCGCGAGTCTATTACCTTGGTTTCGGTCGCGCCGCAGAATGGGCAACGCATGTTTGGCCTTCCCTGTCGTTTAGTCCCTAGGCATAAACCGGGAATTCACGGCACAAGGCCAGAACTTCCTGCTTTACGCGCTGAATGGTGGCGTCATCGTTGATGTTTTCAATCACGTCGCAACACCAGTCGGCGACCTTGATAATCTCTGCCTCTTTGAAACCACGCGTCGTTGCCGCCGGTGTACCGATGCGCAGTCCGCTGGTGACAAATGGTGACTGTGGATCATTCGGTACGGCGTTCTTGTTCACGGTGATATTGGCGCGACCCAGTGCTTCTTCAGCGTCTTTGCCAGTAATACCTTTCTTTTGCAAATCGACCAGAAACAGGTGATTCTTGGTGCCATTGGAAACGATATCGATACCGCGTTCCTGCATGCGCTTGGCGAATGCCTGGGCGTTCAGTACAACCTGCTTCTGATAGGTTTTGAATTCCGGCTCAAGCGCCTCTTTGAAGGCAACCGCCTTGGCGGCGATGACGTGCATCAAAGGTCCGCCCTGGGTACCAGGGAATACCAGTGAATTGAATTTCTTTTCGATCTCGGGATTGGATTTGCACAGTATCAAACCACCGCGAGGACCACGTAGAGTTTTGTGTGTAGTCGTAGTAACCACGTCTGCGATGGGCACTGGGTTGGGGTATTCACCCGTGGCAATCAGACCGGCGACGTGGGCCATGTCTACCATCAGATAGGCACCAACCTCGTCAGCGATATCACGGAATTTCTGCCAGTCGACGATTTGGGAATAGGCGGAAAAACCAGCGACGATCATCTTCGGCTTGTGCTCACGCGCCAAACTCGCGACCTGGTCGTAATCGATTTCACCGGTGGCGTCATTCAGACCGTATTGCTGGGCGTTGAAAAGCTTACCCGAGAAATTGACCTTGGCACCGTGGGTCAGGTGACCGCCGTGGGCCAGACTCATACCGAGTACGTGGTCACCCGGTTGTAGCAGCGCGAGATACACGGCCGCATTGGCCTGAGAACCGGAATGCGGTTGCACATTGGCGTAGTCTGCGCCGAATAGTTGCTTGGCGCGATCAATCGCCAGTTGTTCGGCAACGTCGACATACTCACAACCGCCATAATAACGACGACCGGGATAACCCTCCGCGTACTTATTGGTCAGCTGAGTACCCTGGGCCTGCATTACCCGTGGGCTGGCGTAGTTTTCCGAGGCGATCAGCTCGATATGCTCTTCCTGGCGACGATTCTCGTTTTCGATGGCGCCCCACAGTTCCGGATCATAATCCGCGATATTCATTGATTTAGAAAACATAACAATCTCCATTACTTAGAATTCGGTGGGCCACCGGGGAACTCGCCGCCGGGACGTGGCCATGAAGCCGGCGAGTATACCGCAATAGAGGGGAGTTTTCATTCACGCGAGTTACAGGGACTTTACCACTCCACGGTCACGACGACCGCGTCGCGATAGCTGCCGGGTTCCACTCGTTGGGCGGGAGGGATGCGTCCATACACGTTCAGACGTGTTGTCGCGCCAACAGGTGTGCCACTGTAAAAAAGACTATCGCCACTGCCGTCACCCCAGATCTGGCGTCGCTGCGGGTCGAGATAGAGATTATAGAGCAGACTGCTGGCGCCATCGCCTTGCATGCGTCGATAGGCAAAGGCGCTGTCGCCATCCAGCCCACCATCGATGATGACGCGAAACGGTTCGCTGCTTTGACAATCCACCTGGATAAAACCTGTCGCATCCAGGGGTGCCGGAAGAAAGCTGTCGTAGGCGCCAAAGTACACGCCTTGCGCATTGACAAAACAATGATTGGCCTGCGCCGTTACACATTGCAAGACCAACAATAAAAACACGATTGTTCTAGCGTACACAGCGGACTTCTCCCAGATCCTGTACCAGCGCGGTGGACGGCGGTACCTTTAGTTGAAATTGACAGTGCTGTCCTTCGAGCAACATGCTCGCCTGATACTCTCCCTCGCTGAGGTTTTCAAAATAGAACAGGCCTTCTTTTCCGATGATACTTTCCGTACGTAGTTCACCACGACGTAATTCCAGTAACGCAAACTCCGGAATTTTTTTTATGCCGAAATCGTCGAATACCAGATGACCGCTCACTGCCTGAAACTGTTTGAGTTCAAAATCAATCACACTACCGCTGCGATAGGCAGGGACGACGATCTTGCTCGTGTGCGCTATAGAATAATTGACCGGAATTGATTGCGTATCGATGCGAATCTGGTTGCGCGAATACGAAGTGAGATTGGGGATAATGGCGTCGCCGTTATGTGTGCTTCCCATTAATTCGCCAGAGAGATACACATCCACGTCATCGAGCTTGCCCAGTTGCACCAGGCCGAAACTGTCATATATGGGTCGTGTCAGAAATGTCTTGCCATTTACCAATGCCAGGGCACCAGACAGGGTTCCCTGATAGCTGTTCCTATCGGCGAGACGATACCAGGACACATTGGTGTTCAGGTGTTGTGAATTCCAGCTTGCACCGACTTCGCCCTGCATTTGGTCGTTGACCTGAAACGTATCCTCAGTCCAGCCGCGTGCACGTATGCCTATACCCTGACCAGCAGGCGTTGCGCGCTGCATGTAATAGTGGTGCGCAAAACTGTCCTGCTGTTGTTGATAGCGATAACTGGCAGTGAAGTGGCGATCGAAGATTGCGTTTACGCCAAGCATAAACGTATTTTGGCCAGAAGCGCTATCGAACTGATAACTGTAGCGGGCGAAGAAGTGCGTCGCTCTGGTCAGGCGTTTATTGTAAAGCACGCTGACGTTTTCTCGATCGGCCACTAATTCCGGAGAAGCAAATTCATCGCCTTCTGAATACGATTGCACACGGTTATAAATCAGCGAGATGGTACCGATAGGAAGCCCATGTAGACCTGCCGAGTAGGCTTGCGTAAATCGCGACTCCCATTGTTCAGGTTTATACGAAAGATTCGCGTAGGCGTCAGATGTATACGACAGTAATGCGCGTACATGAAAGCGTCGCCCGACATAGTGATAACGACCCAGAGCGGCGTAGGCATTTTGCTGTTGATAAAGACTATACCCGCCGAGTAATTCAAACTCACCGAGGCGCGATAACAATATTACCGAATGTGCGCGAAGATTGATTACCTCTTTATCAACATCCATACGTATTCCTGCGGTGAGTTCACGCCGTATTCCGACATCATGGGAAACGAGTAACATCGGCCGATCTTCGTACTCACTGACGAATAAATCGGCATAATGTCTCCGCCAGCCAAACGCGTAGTGATATTCGTGTCGTCCGGGTAATAACAAACGCGACGACACATAATAGGGTTCCTGTAAACGCTGCTCGCGACCAAAGGCATCGGTTACCACGACTTCTGCCTCACCGCCGCCAAATACGTTCGGAATATTGTCGAGTGTGTATGGCCCGGCGGGTAATTCCTCGCTGCGTAGCAACATGCCATTGGCATAAACATCTACGCGTGAAGGTGTAGCCAACAGGCCTTCGAGACGCAGGCCGACGCCGCGTCCCAGCCAGTTATCCAATTGCGTGTGACGGGAAAATCGTATGCCGCTAAACATACCGCTACCACCGAGTTCGCCACCGCTGGCAAAAAAGTCTCCGACGAGCAGCCGTTTCCCTTGTTCGGGATAATCCGCTGTAATATGCCCCAGACCGCGACGCCAACGGTATCCACCCTGATAGGGAAAAACAGAATAATTGAGACGCAGACTGACGTTGTTGCGACTGGCTACCGCTTCTAAAGGAAATTCCCAGGCTGCATAGGATGCCTCTTCACTTCCACGATAGATTGCGCTGTAATTAAGAAAGGCGGCCGCTGTCTTGCTTTCAACTTCCAGCGATCTGTTTGCGCCATAGTCGATATGCGTAGCGGGCAGGTAATAGGGATTGATATCGACATACAGAACGAGTTGTTCACTGTCTAGCTTAAAGGTCAAGCGTGCACTGTGAGACTTTAGTGATACATAGCGCTGTTGCTTGTATGTAAGACCATCCAGTTTCAATAAGGTGTTTAGATTTCGCATGTCCTCGTATGGAACCCACACATCTCCGTCATCACGAAGCAACACGAAACTTTCCTGTCGTTCAAGCTGATTGACAAAGAGTTTGAGAGGTATGACTTCATGAGCATAGACGGTGAGTGATAATAGTTGACAATAGATTACACAGAAAAATAATAGTGCCTGTTTCGACTGAACACTCACAGCCATACCTTACAACTTCTACTGGGGCGCATAGACAGCTAACAACCAATCTGTTCCTTTGGCACCCTGGCAACGAGGGTCTTTGCAGAGGTTCTTGTGGTCAGTTCCAGAAATTCACTACGACCACATTCCTGGTCGCTTAGTTTAATGGAAAAGGCGTTATGGTTGCCTGACAACACGTACCAGCCTTTGGACTCGTGAAAAAATATTTCGTGTTGATTACGATCCAGTCCTGTGACCTGAAACTGTTTGACGATTACGTGCTGATTCCCTCTATTCTCAAGCACAACGCTGGCCTTTCCATTTTTGACCGAAGCTCCGGACAAGGCCACTTCGACTTTCTCTCTCTCTGGCTGAATAAACAGGGGAATACTGAAACGCAAGGCAAAATTCAATGCCTGATTGCGTTCACTACGACTGACCAGCTCCTCAACGAAAATCCGATAGGTCATTTCTTTTTGCGCATCGCGTGTACCGTTAAAACCTATACGTATCGTTCTTTGTTCATTGGCTTTCAGGGTTACTATGCGCGGAAAAAAAACAATTTCATCGGCCTCGTCGTATACATCGGTTCCAGAGGCATCCTGCATCCATTTACGCGCATCGATTTGCAGCGTTACGGAGCCATTACTGGTATTGCTCAACTCCAGAATGCTGGTGCGTGTGTTTTGAGAAAATTCCAGCTTGAGGGGGTTTACCTTGAAGGAAGCGGCATATGAAAACGTAGCAGCCTGGACAAGCAAAACAAATATGAATAATCGATACAACATTCCCTTTCCTCCCAAAAAAAATGCCTCTTCCCCAATACAGAGAAGAGGCGAGAACGTGATCAAAATGCCACAGTCACCGTCACTGTATCGGAATAAACACCGGGAGGGACATCGATGTTTCCGAACAGTCTGGCTTCCACGTTAAATGTTTCGGGTAAACCGATACCGGTTCCTGCGACAGGTTCTCCAGGATAGGTGTTGGTTACGCCGACATCACCCCAATCATTGCCACCATATGTAAGACGGTATGGCAAAACTGCCCCGGTGCCATTACTCAACATACGATTCGCGCCATCGGAGTTTACACCCGCATCCAGCGCCACGTTATAAACCACCCCATTGTTACAGCTGACAGTAACCTGTCCGCTGGTGTCAACTTGTGCGCCACTGTATACACCGAAATCGATTGGCGCCGCCTGTACCGTACAGGCTCCCGCCACTGTCGCGGTAATTTCCATTTGCGCGGTATTTGCACCCGCATTTGAGATCGTTAACATACTTGCAAGCAAAGCAGCAAAAGTCAGGAAACGTTTGTCCATGTTTCTGTCCTCTTTTCAAGGGTGAAAGCGGCAAATCAAAATGCCGTCTCCCACGTTATAAATTAATTATCTTCACGGCTGATTCTGTTTCGACGAGTTATTTAGTCGAGGCAGTCAGAATAGAAAAAATCCAATGAAACAAAGCTGAAAGGTGTGAATTTAATTTTTCATATCAAATTAATGCTGGAACACATTGTGTGTTTTGACACAATTCAGATTTTCAACGAATCAGAAATTCAACAATAAGACAGGAAAAATTCAGATAGAAGTCAGGTATAAAATCAAAAAAGAATGGAAGTATGCGTTAACTAACAACTATTCACCATAGCGTCGAACAAGCACAGATATCACCAGACAGATGTTGGTAACGTATCTCAGTGCTCCAATGCGATACTCTTCCCTATATAGTTTCCCTGCGCAAAATCGACCCCTATTTCCATTAGCAAGTCATGCACAGGTTCACTCACGACAAATTCGGCTACGGTTTTGGTACCCATTAAATGACCAATATCATTGAATGCCTCAACCATTGCGCGATCGAGGGGATCACTCTCCAGGTCTTTGATAAAGCTGCCGTCGATCTTGATATAGTCCACCGGTAATTGCTTGAGATAGGAAAATGAACTCAGACCGCTACCAAAATCGTCCAGTGCAAATCGACAGCCTTTTTCACGCAGGGTTTGAATAAAGTCTCTGGCACGCTGCAGATTTGAAATAGCCGCGGTTTCGGTTACTTCAAAACAAATAGAGTGACTTGTAATATTGTTCCCATCGATTGTGTCTAGTACAAACTGCAAAAAGGACTCGTCGCATATTGACTGCGCAGAAAGATTAATCGAAAAACTGCTGGTTTTATCGCCTGATAATTGGCGACCACTCAGATTTTGCAAAGCATTATTGACCACCCAGCGATCTATATGCGTCATTAATTGATATCGTTCTGCCACAGGTATAAATGTATTTGGCGCGATCACCTGACCATTCTCATCCAGCATACGTATCAAGATTTCACAATAAGGGAGACCTCCACCGCCGTTCAAGGGCACGATCGGCTGTTGGTACAACACAAATCGATCTGCCTCTAACGCCCGCTGTATGCGTTGCAACCAGGCCATTTCTCCTCTGCGCTGGCTAAGCAAAGCGTCACCCTGACGATAGACATGAATGCGATTACGTCCAAGCTCTTTCGCCAGATAGCAAGCCGAGTCGGCAGCCTTCAATACATCAGCAACCGTACCTGCCATTCCGGAAATCTCTACCAGGCCAATACTCATTCCGATGTCGAAGGTCTTGGTTTCCCAGGTAAAGCGAAAGCGATTAATCATGGCAAGAATTTGTGAGGCGCGTTGTTGCGCGACCTTTACGTTACAGTGGTTAAGCAGCAGACCAAATTCATCACCACCAAGGCGAGACAAAGTATCACTATCCAAGACGCAACTTTTCATATTGCTCGCTAATTGTTTCAATAAGGCATCACCGGCGACATGTCCGCATAAATCATTCACGACTTTGAATTGATCCAGGTCGATGTAGCACAGCGTATGCACATAACCTCTTTCACGTGAACTGTTAATTTGTCTTTCTAATACCGTTTCAAATTCGCGTCGATTGACCAAACCCGTCAGGGGATCGTGAGATGCCTGGTAGGCAAGTTTCAACGTCAGTCGTGATAATTCGCTGATATCGTGAAATATCAGAATACTGCCTAAAACATCGTTATCCTCGCCACTGATTGGCGAAGCGTGTGCTTCAAATACCTTCTCCCGTTTTGAACCGGTTTCAGGCGTTATCGTGTCACCATAGGTCAATGCGCAATTAAGATGCATTACCTGCGACAACATGTGTTTCAGTGCATCTGGTTTACAGATTCCTGCGTCGCTGAGTAGATTGTCGACGGGCAATCCCATATATCCTTCATTCGGCATGGACAACCAGGAGGCAAACGCCGGGTTAATGAATTCAACGGCGAGATTTCTATCAGTAGTAATGATCCCATCACTAACTGATTCCATTGCCGAGCGTAAACGTGCGTCGGCAACGTTGCGTTGCCTTTGCTCATACAAGCTATTATCCCGCAACAATTGGTGATGAATGACAATCGCCGCCTCTCCCGCCAAGGCTTCCGTCATTTCGATTTCATGATGGCTGAAATGATGGACAGAATGACGGTGTATGCCGACGATCACGCCGATAGTTTCGTCTTCCACTAAAAGAGGCGAACAAATAAGTGCTCTCACCTCATAGCGTTCTAACAATGTGCGCTCATCTTCACTCAAATTATTTGCATCACTTACGCATACCGTACGCCCTTCCATAAACGCTTGTGAGCTAACACTGAGACCGCCCAGAGAGATCGACTCATAACCTTCCGACAGATAAGGCCCTTCATTGTGCACAACGGCAATCAGTTTATCCTGTTGCTTGTCGTGTAACATAATCGCGACAAGATCGAAGCGCAGCAATGAAACACTGAGCTCAACAATATTTTCAAATACGTTTTTGACGGAAAGGTCCGGGGCACCGCGCAAAATACGATTGCCCACATGAAGAATCTTGTGTGAATGTTCAATATGTTCAAAAAGCTCACGAAAACGACCGGTAAGCACGCCGAGTTCGTCAGTGGAGCTTGCCGCGAGTTCGCGTGCGACTACGTCGTTCTGGCTTTCTTCACCGAAAAGTGATTGCAATGGTTGCAAGGCCTGCCCAAAGCTATGGACAAACATCAGCGCGCCGGCGATCGCCAAAAGCTCGAGTGACAACCACACAAAAAACACTTCGTTATCAAAAACACCGGTACGTGCCCAATAGTATTGCACCAGAACGGTATCAATTAACAAAGGCGTGAGCGCGCCGATCAAAAACACTCGCGTTTTTATCGTCAAGCGGGGCTTATTTAGATTCAGTTGCCCAAGCGCACGACCAAATAAATCATAGAACTTAAAAAAAACAGGCAAACCGACAATAATCGAAACAATCAAGGCGACCAAGTGTATCTTGAACCACTCGACCGGACCGGCAACAAAATCCGTCGCTATCTCAGCCGTTATGATTACCGAGGAAGGCGCCAGGGCTAAACTACCTAAAAACAAACTCCAGAACTGCAAAGGAAATCTACTGAGAATTCGATCAACATCAGCTACTGCACTATTGTCCTGGCTCAAATACCGCGCCACCGGCTGCACGTAAATGCGAAACCATATTTGGGCAAAAACAAAAGTACCAGCGATAAACAGAATTTCGAGAGGATGACTAAGGATGGCGTAGGTTTGTCCTGGTGTGAACAACCCTATATACAGCATAAAAGCAAAACCAATCACCGGCGGTAAAGTCCAGCAGATGGCGACCAGGGTGGTAAAGTGGACGTTAAACTCTTTAGCCTTCATCCACTGTGTCCTCCCCTTTCGGGAAAGACACACCACCCCGTCAGAATAAAATTACATAACAGGTTCCTGGTCTTCTCCTTCCTTATCAGGAGGCAGAAGATCTTCCTTGGTGACCCCCAGCATGAGTGCACTAGCGCTGGCAATATAGATAGAGGAATAGGTTCCAACGACGATACCAACAATTAGCGCAGTGGCAAATCCATGAATCAATTCGCCGCCGAATATGAATAATGCAACCAATACCAGCAAAGTGGTTAATGAAGTCATCATGGTTCGTGACAAGGTTTGGTTGATCGACTGATTAACGACATCAGTCGGTGTTCCCTTACGCATTTTGCGAAAATTCTCGCGTACCCGGTCAAAGACGACGATGGTGTCATTCAAGGAATAACCTATCACCGCCAGAATAGCTGCCAGTACTGTAAGATCAAACTCCAAACCAAGAATCGAAAAAGCGCCCATGGTGAAAATGACGTCATGCACCAATGCTGCGATTGCTCCCAGTGCGAAACGTTTTTCAAAACGTATCCATACATAGACTAGAATACATCCCAGCGCAGTCAACATCGCCAGGCCACCTTTTTCGATTAGCTCGTCACCAATCTGTGGTCCAACAAACTCAACACGACGCATATCGGCTGTGCCGTTTTCCGTTGAACTCAATACAGCAAGCAATTGAGTACTCAATTGTGCAGAGGTGACGCCCTCTCGCGGCGCAATGCGCACTAACACATCCTTGGCGGTTCCGAAGTGTTGCACGACGGCATCGTCAAATCCCTGTTTCGCAAGCGTGTCACGAAGACTGGAAAGTTCTGCCGCTTGTTGATACCCCACTTCTATCAGGGTTCCTCCGGTAAAATCGATGCCAAGGTTCATTCCCTTAGTCACAACCGATCCAAGACCAATCAACAAAAAGATCATTGAAATCATCATCGCGGTCTTATGCACGCGCATAAAATCAAATTGAGGAGGCTGTTTTAGTATTTGCAACATGTCACGTCGTCCTAGATCGAAAGTTTACTCACCTTGCGTCCACCGTAAATCAAATTGGCGATGGCGCGAGTACCCATGATGGCGGTAAACATAGAGGTCAGAATACCGATAGAAAGTGTTATCGCGAATCCCTTGATAGGACCGGTTCCCAAAGCAAATAGCACGATTGCGGCGATAAGCGTTGTGATATTCGCATCGGCAATAGTCATGAAGGCGCGACCATAACCAAGATCGATCGCATTTTGCGGTTTAATTCCTGCGCGTAATTCTTCTCTTATGCGTTCAAAAATAAGTACATTGGCGTCAACCGCCATACCCACTGTAAGAACGATACCCGCGATACCCGGCAAAGTCAGCGTGGCCTGCATCATAGACAAAATGGCGACGATAAACACCAGATTGGCTGCCAACGCCACATTCGCAATCATGCCGAAACCACGATAGTAGAAAAGCATAAATCCCAACACCACCACGAAACCGATGATGACAGATTCGAAACCCTTATCGATATTGTCTTGCCCCAAACTTGGGCCGACCGTACGCTCTTCCACAATATCAATAGGCGCGGCCAAGGCACCGGCACGCAGTAACAAGGCCAAATCGCGTGCTTCTTCGGTGCTATCCAGACCAGTGATCTGGAAACGACTGCCTAGACGATCACGGATACGCGCAATATTGATTACTTCCTCAATCTTGCGCTTGGTACGTATCGTTTCTCCATCCACCACGCGTCTATCGGTCTTCGACTCGATAAACACCACCGCCATCAATTTGCCGACATTATCCTTTGTGGCATTGGTAAAGATGCGGCCACCCTTGCTATCAAGAGTGATATATACCGCTGGGCCACCGCTTTGGGTATCGATACCGGAAGATGCATCGACGATGTAGTCACCGGTCAGCATTACCTGGCGCTTGAGCAAGGCAGGATCACCATTACGTTCTTTATACAACTTTGAACCCGGTGGCACGCGACCGCTTAATGCTGCTTGAACATTGTGTTCTTCATCCACCATGCGGAATTCCAGGGTGGCTGTCGCACCTAAAATTTCTTTGGCGCGCGCAGTGTCTTGTACACCTGGCAACTGTACGACGATGCGATCAACGCCTTGCTGTTGTATTAAAGGCTCGGCAACGCCCAATTCATTGACGCGATTGCGCAGCGTGGTGATATTTTGTTGTAGGGCAAATTTCTGAGTTTCACGAATTTCCTGTTCACTCAGACTGACTTGAAGATAGTGATAGGGCTCTTCGTCGATATCGGTAAACAGGAGATTACTATTCGATTTTTTGATCAGGCGACGCGCTTCTTCGCGCACATCGGCACCACGGAATTTCAATTGAACGTAGGCATTACCGCTGGCGACATCTCCCTCACGGTCGATACCCAGGTAACGGACTTTTTCTTCGCGTAACAGGCTGCGAAAATCGCCGGTATAGCGTTCCAGTGCCTGGGTGATAGCGGCCTGCATATCAACTTCCATCAGGAAGTGCACGCCACCACGCAAGTCGAGACCGAGATACATCGGCAGGGCATCAATAGACGTCAACCACTCAGGCGTCGATGGCGCCAGATTTAAGGCCACGATATAACCTTCACCGAGTCGCTCACGCACCAGTTCCTGCGCCTTGAGCTGGGTATCGGTATCGCTGAAACGCGCCAGGATACGATCACCTTCGAGTACGACGCTCTTAAAGACGATATTCTGGTCTTTGAGTATTTGCTCGACACGACCCAGAGTGCCAGTGTCTATTTTGACAGTGCGCTCTCCAGAAACCTGTACTGCCGGGTCCTCACCATAGAGATTGGGCATGGCGTATAGCGCGCCAACGACCACTGCAATGACGAGAATGAGATATTTCCACAACGGATATTTGTTTAGCATCCTGTTACCCAGACTTCCTTATTAAATACGGGGGTTGTTTGTATAGCAAAAACCGGGCAGGAATCTCCGCCCGGCCAATTTGCGGTTACTTATACGTTCCCTTGGGAACCAGATTGATGACAGACTGGCGCTGAATTCTCACCTGCGTATTGGCGGCAATTTCCAGTGTCACGAAATTTTCATCGACTTCGATGACCTTGCCCAGCAGACCACCGCTGGTGACGATCTCATCACCCTTGGAGACTGACTCAGTCAGCTTCTTGTGTTCCTTGGCACGCTTGACCTGCGGACGTATTAACAAGAAATAGAAAATCAGAAAAATGACCAGTAGTGGCAGTAAGCCCAGCAAGTCACCAGCACCCGGTGCTGGAGCAGCCGCGCCGCCCTCAGCCATAGCATCAGAGATGAAAAAGCCCATCGCGTTTTCCTTTAGCTCCCAATAGTGATAAGGCCGCGTATTATCACACAAACCAGCCAGCGTTAGAACGGAGTTTTACCGGAACGTCAATTTTCCAGCAACCGGGTCACACTTCCGAGAGGCGCGATCTTTCATTGGCTTATCGGGTCACTTTGCCACTTACAGGGCAGGCACAGACGCGCCACGTCGTTCATAAAAAGACTGCACGAAATCGCTGAATTGCCCGGCCTGTATGGCATCACGCATGTTTTGCATGAGCTCGTGGTAGTAATAGAGATTATGGATGGTGTTGAGACGTGCGCCCAGTATTTCACGGCTGCGATCCAGATATCGTAGATAAGATCGACTGTAGTGCTGACAGGTATAGCAACCGCAATTCTCGTCCAAGGGTCGGGTATCGCGCTCATAGATGCTATTACGTATGCGTATCACGCCGGCATGGACGAACAAATGGCCGTTACGCGCGTTGCGCGTAGGCATCACGCAATCGAACATATCGATGCCGCGACGAACAGACTCCACCAGATCTTCCGGCGTTCCCACGCCCATGAGATAGCGCGGCTTGTCCACCGGCATAGCGGGAGTCAGATGGTCGAGTACGTGTTTCATCTCCTCCTTGGTCTCACCAACCGACAGACCGCCGATGGCGTAGCCGTCGAAGCCGATCTCCGTCAGGCCACGCAGGGAAATATCACGCAGTGTCGGGTACATGCCGCCCTGCACAATGCCGAATAATGCATTTGGATTGCCTTCGTGGGCTTTTTTACTTCGTTCTGCCCAGCGTAAAGACAGTTCCATCGAGTCTCTGGCCTGCTGTTCAGTGGCCGGATAAGGCGTACATTCATCGAAGATCATCACGATGTCTGAGCCGAGTTCACGCTGGACTTGCATAGATTCTTCCGGACCGAGAAAGATCTTGTCGCCATTGATGGGCGATTTAAACGTCACGCCATCTTCGCTAATCGTGCGCATATCACCGAGAGAAAATACCTGAAATCCACCAGAATCCGTGAGTATGGGTTTGTCCCAGTGCATAAAATCATGCAGATCGCCATGCTCACGGATAACACCGGTACCTGGACGCAGCATGAGATGAAAGGTATTGCCGAGTACGATTTGCGCGCCCAGCTCCAGCAATTCTTCGGGGGTCATGGCCTTGACCGTGGCATAAGTGCCAACAGGCATAAACACGGGGGTTTCCACCACGCCTCGGGAAAAGGAAAGACGTCCGCGGCGAGCGCCATCGGAGGTGGTCAATAACTCAAACTTCATGAAATGGAAATCCGTCTTACTCTGGGAGGCGCAAGCTTACCGCAAAACAGGGTGATTACAAACGTCAGGCGGCCTGAGCCAGCTCGGCGACGCTCTCGAGTATGCGCAGTGGTTCGACCGGCTTCATCAAAAAGGCGCGTATACCCATGGCATGGGCCTTTTTCTCGTCCATGCGTTCGCTATAGCCGGTACACATCAGGATGGGCATGTCCTCGCGTAGCGCCAATATTTGCCGACTCAACTCCTCGCCAGTTATGCCAGGCATGGTGTAATCGGTAACAATGACGTCAAATGCGTAGGGATTCTGTTTGACGAGTTCGAGCGCCGCCTTCGGATCGGTCATAGCCGTAACTTCATAACCATACATCTCGAAAAGTATCCCATACAGTTCGACTATGGATTCTTCGTCGTCTACAACCAGCACTCGCGCCTGGTTTCCATCAACTATGACGCTGTTTACAACTTCCTTATTATCTGCGACTTCCAGACAATCACTCGTCGGTAGAAAAATACTGAACCGCGTACATCCTGGTTGCGACTGCACTTCCAGATGCCCTCGGTGCTGATGAACAATCGCCTGCACCATGGAAAGCCCCATTCCCGAACCCTTGCCCACCTCCTTGGTGGTAACAAACGGATCGAAAATACGCTCTAACAGAGACTCGTCTATACCTGCACCACTGTCCTCCACTTCTAACACCACATAGTCGCCAATAAATGTCTGGAAACATGCACTACAAGTTGAATGGGCGTTTTGTTTAACCCCCAGTTGAATTTTAATGCGCCCCTGACCCTCCATTGCGTCGCGCGCATTGATACACAAATTCATCAACACCTGTTGGAGTTGAACGATAGTGCCTTGCACAATGGGTATGTCTTCGCCAATGTCACAAACGATTTCAACACTGCTCGGCATGGTCGGACCGAGCATGTCGACGACTTCGTTCACCAGCATGGGCATCTGCACGGGCTCGAAGACATCAGTCTGGTCTCGACTAAATGCGAGCAACTGCTTCACCATATCCCTCGCGCGCTGTCCGGCAAGGCTGATTTTTTTGACGTACTGAACGATATCTTCTTTGCTAAAGCTGTCCGGCATTTCCGTAACTAGTTTTGAATAACCCAAAATACTGGTCAGCATATTATTAAAATCGTGGGCAATTCCACCTGTCAGTTCGCCGATAGCCTCCATTTTTTGCGCCTGTTGTAATTGTCGTTGCAGACGCATTTTTTCGCTTTCAGACTTCACCACTTTATCAATGTCGATCAACACTCCCAGCACTCGACGAGCAGTGCCATCTCTATCGATTTCCACATTCCCCTTGAGATTCACCCAGCCAACGGAGCCGTTTTCCCATTGAAAACGAAAGCGCGTATCCAGCTCGATGTGTTCGCGTACACAAAAAAGAATCGCCTGATCGACATCTTGCCTGTCGTCAACGTGTATGCGTGATAAAAAGTTTTCAAATGTCCGCTCGAAAGCGCCGGGGAAAGCCCCCATTAATCGCCACACTTGTTGGGACCAGACAATTTCTTTCGTTTGCGGATTTAGTTCCCAGGTACCTATATTGGCGAACTGTTGACTCATCTCAAATCGAATCTGGCTATTGATCAATTCCTGTTCAGTGATGCGACGTTCAGTGATGTCGCGTCCGGTTCCCACTTGGCCGATAATTTGTCCGTTAGCGTTGCGCAATACCGAGCCCTTGATATGAAACACCCGTGGCCCGGCTTTCGTTTGTAACACCGCGTCAATTTCGTCGCTGCCAACGGCCATCACGCTATCGAAAGCCGCCTGCACCCGATCTCGATCTTCAGTCGAAACAAACTCCAGGGCATTTCGCTGCCACATATCGGATTCTTCCCATCCCGTCATACGCTGCAGTGCGCTATTAAACCAGACGATGCCGCCGGACAAATCCAACTGGTATACAATGTCCTGCATGGTGGCATTAATCAGTTCATATTCGCTCAACACTTTTTTCAGTCGATCTTCGGCATTCGTGCGTTCCGCGATTTCCTTGCTTAGGTATTCGAGATAACTACGTTCTGACAGATCTCTAACAATGGCAACAACGTATTTTTCTCCACGAATCGTGGTAGGAAACAAGTCAACCTGCGCGGGAAATACAACGCCATTGGCGCGTTTTGCGTCGATCTGAATTCCGCCAGACATCGTTCTGGCTCTCATGTCCTTAAAATATTCTTCACGCAAATGCTGATGATTTATTGACATTTCGGTGGGAATCAAATCATCCACGCACATTTGAAGTAGCTGACTGGTTGAAACGCCAAAAATCCCCTCAGAAGAACTATTGCAGAATCGTATTATGCCTTCTTCATTCACCATCAGTACCGCGTCGGGAATGGTTTCCATCAGAATACGAAACTTTTCCTGCGATTCGTTTAATGCAAGCTCTCTTGCCTTGCTCTCTTCTATCTTGTTTTGCAGTTCTTCATTAACCCGCCCCAACCTGCCCGCCATGTCCGCATTGGTTTGCCACAAGGTAATATGCTGAACGAATTGTTTTTGAACCGCGCGTGACAGTGCCAGAACACCGAGTACAAAAATACCAAAAAAAACTAAAAACTCAGTCGTAAACGATTCCCTATTACGAAATACCCAAACCACCGTACACATTAGCAGCGGTACCGCAAAACTGTAATAGAGTGTGGAATGTAAGGCTGTGGCCAGCGCACTTGCTGTCACCAAACCTGCGTAAATCAACATAACGCTATAGACGACGTGTGGCGAGGAAGCGCCGTCGACCAAAAACAGACCGCTACCCCAGACAACCGCCGACATAAGATTACCCAACTGCAGCAATAAGGCCCTGGTACGAAAATGTAACTCTTGATCTGTTTTAACGTAGAAGCTGGTGGCCAGGCGAAAGATGCTGACTAACACATGCGTCAGAAACCAATACCAGCAAACGATATTCTCGGTGTAATTCCAGGCAAAAAATGTATAGATCAAACCAACAAGAATACCTGCCAGGATTGTACGTGGCAGATTTTCGTTAGCCGAATTTAGTTGCGTCTGTTTTAAATTCAAAGGACTGGTTCAATTCAAGAGTTAAACGCTTGGGGATTTTAAGCCACTGGCCTGGTGCTGACTGCGCTACATTGCCGGTTGACTCAGAGTTCCCTTGGATGTTTTTGTCACTCCTAATATGTCGAACCAAAGACTCTTTATATGTATGTGGTTTACAATTGTTTACGCCATTTATTGACGTGTGGAATAATTTTCGTGTGGATTATAACGACTCATTCAGCCATTCTTTTTCCATGATAAAGTCATCCATATAAAAACCTGCGCCAATATCTTTTTTCAATTTTTCTGTCTTCGAAAAACCATGTTTTTGGTACCAGTCTATTGCCAAAATATTGCGTCTATTCACCGTTAACCATAGTTTGCTGATGGATTTTTCACTGCGCGCCATTGATTCGGCCAATCGCAGCATGCTCGTCGCGACACCGCGTTGCCTGTGCCGTTTCGACACGTAGAATTTGCTTATCATCATAGAACGCGCCGATGCATCTGGGATAAGAGACATATAGCCTGAGGCTTGTCCCTCAAAATACGCCAGGAAATATGAGGCCCCTGACGCAATTTGGGCATTAATCGCTGCTGGACTTTGAAATTTTTCCAGCATATACACTACCTGATCGACGCCGATGATGGGCACGAAGTGTTCATGCCAAATTTCTTTTGCCAGCACAGACACAGTATTTTTCATCTCGTCATTTTCAACCGCAACAATTTCCACGGTTTGAAAATCGTCTATCCACTCATTCGAGCTCAGTTCTTTTTTCTTTCCTGGAAAACCTTCGAGTAGATTGCGATGTGCAGTCAAAGAATATTCGTCATCGCGCCGAGCATAATCGCTAAGCCAGTTGATCAACATTTCCAGATTGCGCTGCTGCGCCTCAAGACTGCTGTATTTGTGTGCCTCCCACGGACGCTTTTTACAATTTTGTATGCATGCATCAATGCCCGGATTGAGAAATATCATCTCCGTTGCCTGTGAAGACAATAACTCCAACAAGTCGGCATAACAGCCCTCGATTATCCACTGCGTTTTTCCGGCGATAAAATCCTCAATCTGCGCCATACTCTCATTTAACGGCTTTCTTTGGGGATGCGTACCGACATGCCAGGCCACGGTATCGAGATCAAGATGCGCCAGATCATGGCGCGTACTTAGCAGTCGCGCCAGTGTTGATTTACCCGATCCTGAGTTTCCAAAGACGAGGATACGTTGCATAAAATTCCTATATTTGTTTCGACACGTCGATCAATGCCGATTCCAGCGTTCGAAGAAAAATAACAGCGGTCCGAGAGTTACTCTATTGCTTATGCCAGACCGCCTCAGTCTACTCGTTTTCAAACAACTGGAGAACGATCTGAAACGCTGACACCGTCCGTCAACCTGCATTCTTCCGGGTCCCTGACTACCTGACGCAGGATTTATTTTCGCTTTCCCGCGGCCGCTCCACTTTGCACCATGATGACTGTCATCGCTGGCCTCGCCTGACCACCAATAAGTTGTCGCCATAACACCTTGCCTGGAACCAATCCATATCTCCCCAAGAGACAGCTACCTGAGGAGTGAAATTAAGGTTCATTTGGGCTATCTTTACTACAGTAGTCACCAATAATAAACATCGCTGACAGCGTGGGGAAAATGATGGTCTGCAAGCGACTCCTTGGCCTGGGATGGTTGCTGCTTTTCGCGGAAACTATCTTTGCAAATCAATTTGTTATAGACGGCTCTAGCGAGCTTTGTTCCGATGATATCGGTACGCCATTCTGTACTGTGCAGGCCGCAGTCAATTTCGCTGCTACGGGCGATGAGCTAAAAATCGCCCCGGGAACCTATCCAGGCAATCTGCACATCAGTAAATCTGTCTCTCTCATCGGCCAGGAAGGGGTCATACTCGACGGGCAAGGAAAATCCGCCGTCATTATCATCAATCCCGCCGTGGATGTTGTGTTAGAACAGCTCGTAATCACCGGCGGCAAGGCAAAGAAAGGCGGTGGAATCTATAATCTGGGCAACTTGATCATTCGTGGCTGCAGGATTGAATACAATACTGCAGAAGAAAGCGGCGGAGGCATCTATAGCGCCGGGTCGATGTCTGCTTCCCTGGTAATTGAAGACTCGCGTATTAACAACAACGCCGCCAGAGGCGACGACGAATTCAATATCAAATTCGGCGGCGGTGGCATCTTTAGCGATGCGCCGATGTTGATCAAGAATTCGGATATCAGCCATAACATTGCTCTGGAAGATGGTGGCGCCATTTATTCTTCATTTACCTATCGCCGTGATGCCACCCAGCTCGAACAACTGAGCGAGGAAATGGGCGTGGCCTCCAAACCGATTACGCATACGGCCCTGAACACTACCTTGCAGCGTGACAAAGTCAGAATCATCAATACTATGATTGCGAATAATAGTGCCGACTATGGTGGTGGTATCTATGTTCTTGGCACCCTGGATCTACGCAATAGCCGCATTATTCATAACAGCGCCACTTCCTCTCGGCTTTCCTCTGGAGGCGGATTGTTCGCCCATTTCAATGCCGGCCTGACCCTGGTGAATAGCATTGTCGCGCACAACCAGGCATCTTCCCGCGGTGGCGGCATTCGCTACTACTCGGCCCACGATAGTGATATTTACAACACTACTATTATTAGCAATAAAGTGGATGCCCACGGATTCGGAGCTGGCGTGTTCGTACAAAAAGGTTCAGCGCTGCTGCGATTACAACATAGCGTTATTGCCGAAAACGTCAAGAATGACAAACCCGGCCACAATTGCTACGGCCCGCTTCATTCCAATGGTAATAATTTCCTCAGCCAGAACCGACGCTGTGAATTGACGATAGACGCCAGCGACATCGTCAGTACGGAAAAAAATGCGATCTCGAGCGGTATTGCCGACATTACGGATGACGGCAATTACCGTCTTGCAGAAAACAGCGTTTTAATCGACGCGGGTAATGAAAAAGGTTGTGCAGGTCCGGAAGGCATACCACCGAGTAGCGATATCAATCACAAAACACGTATTGCCGATGGAAACAAGGATGGCAATGCCCGTTGCGATATTGGCGCACTCGAACAGCAATAAATCCTGAGTGCCACATCACTGAGCATCTTGCGCACAACGAAAACCCAGGCCGGCCTTTCTATCGTCGGGATGGAGATGGGCGCGATAGGCACCGCGTTGAAAATAGGTTAAGGCATAGTGTCCTATGCCACCGTATCCTGCACCTCTCACCACTTTGTGTACTCTACCGTAGTCTTTGTCTTCGTCATCAGATCCAGGATAAGCGCGATACCAGTCGTCGACCCATTCCTGTACATTCCCGGCCAGATCGAACACGCCATAGGTCGAACGGTCTTTCGGATAGGCGCCAACAGGTGCGACGAAGTGTTTCCAGTTTTCGTCTCCAGTATTCGCCATCCCTGACTGCCATTTCATCCCCCACGGATATTCATTGCCCTTCACGCCGCGCGCGGCCTTTTCCCATTCGACCTCGCTGGGCAAACGCTTGCCGGCCCATTCGCAATAGGATTTCGCCTCGTACCAACTGACATACATCACCGGCAGTGTATCCAATTCGTGCCAATGCTGATTTACTGCCTCACGCATGTGATCAAGCGTATCGTTCTGACGTTTGGACAGCGGTATATCCGCTCCCTGAATGAGTCGTTGCAATTGGCTCTGATTCATATTGGCGAGTAGTTCCAGACGTACGCTCAACGCATAACTGTTCTCAATCCAGTAACGAGGAACGTTCTTTCCGGTTTTGCGTATGTATTCGCGATAGGCCTGGTTAGTCACTTCGTATTGGTCGATGGCAAAGCCCCGCAGCTCCAATTGGCGTTGCGGGTGTTCATTGCGATACCAGTCAGTTTTTCCGCCGTAGCGTTTGGATAAACCTTCATCATCGACGCGATTACTGCCCATAACGAATTCACCAGCCGGTATCGCTATCATCTCTGCCGCTTTAAGCGGTGATAACAGAATAAATGACACCACTACGAGAGCAACATTTAGGGGAAGTGAATTTTTCATGCGTGCCATGCTAGTTTTTTTTGCTGACTTCAAGCTGTACGTCCACGACTATCCCAACAGAGATAGATAAAGACAGACTATTCCGGTCTCTGAATTGCAAAATATTAAACGAAAGGAAGTAAATGTGTTATGCCCCTGGTGGCAGCTTTACCAAGAGTTGATTTGCAGTGGTCGACCTCGAGTGAGCAAACATAAGCGAACACAGGTCTATTGGCAGCACGTGGGAACGAAGGACGGTATAACGTCCTCAATTAAATCCACTGAAATCTCCTTCTACCCCACCAGGGGTTCACTTCGTAAGCAAACATTGTTCCGCGAAATTTCAGTTCACCTCTTATGTCATCTTCCCGTTTCCACCACGCACAATACGGCATACACGCGCCAGTATTGAACGGGTTTGAAAGACATACTCGCTGTTCAAGTGACAAAATTACGCCGAAAACGCGTCATATTTTTACCGCGCCTGAAATTTGCCGGACAATGCGAGCTTTTGTAATGTCACAATTCCGCTATAATCCTATGTAAATTCGCCCTGGGAGATGTCTATGTTTCGCTTTGTCCTATCAATGCTTTTCGTTTTATTGATATCCGCACATACAGCAATGGCTGCACCGCAATTTGCCGCGCAACTACAGGCACAATACGCGCCACCAACCGGCGGTATGGTTGGATTTACCGTCGAAACCCAGTTGGATGCGCTTCCCGCTGGTCTGAGTCTCGTGGGCAGATATGGTTATCTTAGTTACTCCTTTGAAGACGGCGATTATTGGGAAGATGGCTACGGCGGCATGTATGGCATAGGCGTAAAATATTACACCGCATCCACCCCACTAGAGGGCTGGTATGTGGGCGTTGAATTACAAAGTATCGATGTCACTGTGGACTGGGGCGGCTATAGTAGTTATGGCACCACCTGGATAGAGGGTGTGATGCCTGGACTCGCTGCGGGTTATCACAAGAACCTCGGCAAACTCTTCATCGAACCACATCTACTTGTTGCCGTTACCGCAGCTGCAGGTGGCGGTACTAACGATAGCCCTCCGCTGATTCTCGCCATCGGTATAGGCGCAGGTGTCACTTTCTAAGTCTATGCTGAAATACATAGAACCCGTTTTTCGACCGCCGAGTGAGGCCAACTCACTCATCCTGCCGGTGACCAATGGTTGTTCCTGGAACAAATGCGCATTTTGCGAAATGTACACCGCTCCGCAAAAACAATTTCAAACGCGCAAAGAGGAAGACATCCTCGCAGACATTGCCCGTGTAGCCCAACACTATCCCGACGTGCGCCGGATTTTTCTGGCCGATGGCGATGCCATGGTGTTGTCGAGCCGTCGCCTGTTAAACATACTTCAGGCGATAAAACAGTCCTTTCCTCAACTGCAACGAGTGTCTTCTTACTGCCTGCCGCGCAACGTACGCAACAAAAGCGTGGACGAACTCAAGGAAATAAAAGACGCCGGTTTGTCGTTGGTATATGTCGGCGCCGAGTCAGGTGATGATGAACTGTTGAACATGATAAATAAGGGCGAGACGCTATCATCGACAGTGACCTCACTCAATAAACTCAATAACGCGGGTATCAAATCTTCCGTGATGTTGTTAAACGGTCTGGGGGGCGTAATGTTTAGCGAACAACATGCAAAGCACTCCGCGCAACTGGTCAATGACACTCAACCACACTATCTCGCGACGCTAGTAGTCAGCTTCCCCATGGGACAACAGCGTTTTCTAAGCCATTTCCCTGAAGGCTTTCAACTCCTCGACCAGAGTGGACTGTTTCGCGAAATGGAAATGTTGATCGAACAAACCCACCTCAAAAACACTATTTTTCGTAGTGATCACGCCTCGAATTATCTGGTATTAAAAGGTGTTTTAGGCAAAGACAAACCGTCCATGCTCGAAAAACTGCGACTCGCCCTGAACAATCCGGAACTGGCCAATCTGCGTCCGGAGTGGAGTCGTGGTCTGTAGTTATTAACGTCGTTTGCAATACATTATTAACAAATCTTAACTAGGTATATTTGACGACGGTGTGCGAAAATCTTAGTGCGCAAGTGTTTATTCAGTCCAGCCGTTGCCTTGTATATTCCGAACAGTTTTTCACGTAAGCAATAGTAGTGAGAAAACCGGCATCAAAGGTTGCTTGTGCTGTAAAAAACACTGGCCTGATTTTTTCTTTAATCTAAATACTAGATCAAAGTGAAATTTTGAGAATAATTGTTCGAACCAAATTGTACACCTGGTCGTCAATTAACCAGACTCTGCGGTGATGCACGAACGATTGCCGCTATTGTCCGCGTAACCGTTTGTCAATTCATGCTCAAACAAATAGTAGGAAAGGGAAGCATACTATGAAAAACCGACAGCCGCTACATAGCGAACACTCACCCAAACTTATTTGGGATTTGCCTTCGAGGGTGTTCCACTGGTTGCTTGTCGCCTGCTTTATCACAGCGTGGATTACCCATGAGAGCGATCGATTTCTCTATCACCACGTATTCGCTGGCTATCTTTTTTTTGGTTTATTGATATTTCGTTTTGTATGGGGCTTTATCGGAAGCCACTACGCCCGCTTTCGCTCCTTTGCCCACGATTGGAAATCGGTAACAGAATACTTAAAGGCATTACTCGACGGTTCCGCCAGTCGCTATATTGGCCACAACCCTGCCGGTAGTTGGGCGATATTTATGATGCTGGCACTAGGCATACTCATCGCGATCAGCGGCATGCTAGTCCTTGGTGGCGAAGAAGGTCATGGCCCGCTCAAGGGGCTGATCAGTTTCGATGTAGGCAGTTTCGCAAAAGAGGCGCACGAAACACTTGCCGCATTAATGCTGCTAGTAGTATTCGTCCA
Organism: Gammaproteobacteria bacterium; assembly: GCA_029881255.1. NCBI lineage: Bacteria > Pseudomonadati > Pseudomonadota > Gammaproteobacteria > Gammaproteobacteria bacterium. Next base: position 284,305 of record JAOUMY010000002.1, read on the forward strand.
TGTAGGAGGCGTTATCGTCGAAAGTATATATCACAAGGAAAACCTGATCTGGTCGATGATCGTCGGGCACAAACCAGCGCCGGATGACACTCATCATGTACATTTGTATCCTCTGCTCGGCGTGATTTTACTTGGCATCGCCCTTACTTCTGCCATCGTCTATTTTCGCGGCTATGTAACCCAGACTGCCGATGCGCCGTTTCTTGCCTTTAAGCACGAACCTTTAGTCATGAACGATACCTGGCAAAGTGAATGTAGCGAATGTCATCTGGCTTTTCATCCTTCTTTACTTCCGGCTAAGTCCTGGCAAAGCCTGTTCGCTCAACAGAACGAACACTTCGGTGATGATCTGGCATTGGACGAAGATACAGTCAACGCACTGCTTCAGTACGCATTAGACAATTCTTCAGAAAAAGGCGCCACCGAACCAGCACACAAAATCACGCGCTCGGTGGGAAATGGGCCGTATCCAATTCGCATCACTGCGGTTGAATATTGGAAACACAAACACCATGAGATAGCCGATTCCATGTGGCGGAGTAGCAAGGTAAAGAGCAAAGCCAATTGCGCTGCCTGTCATCTCGACGCCAAACAGGGCTGGTTTGAAGACTCTAATATGCGATTACCCAAACTAGAGGAAAAGGTAGGTAATAAATGAGAATGGCAACATCAATGACTTTCGGCCTGATATTTCTGTTCGGCGCAGCCAGCAGTTACGCCACGGTTGTGGACGACCAATTAAAAGCCTATCAAGCGCAGGGCGCTGGCAGTTTCAGTGCGCAACGGGGAGAACAGATGTGGAATAAGGACTATCCCGACCCGGAAGAGCCAGGAAAAGTCAGAAACTGTCATGTGTGTCATGGCAAGGATTTCAAAGCCAGTGGCAAGCATGCAAAGACCGGCAAAACGATAGACCCGCTTTCGCCTTCGGTAAACCGCGAACGCTTTACCGATCCTCAGTTTATCGAAAAGTGGTTCAAACGGAATTGTAAGTGGGTAATGGATCGTGAGTGCACGCCTCAGGAAAAAGGCGATTTTCTTATGTATCTTAAAGACAAATAATTTCATCGAGGTAATTAATTATGCGATCTCAACCGTTTTTTCTTAGTCTGCTTTTACTGTCTGCCACCAGTCAGGTTTCCGCTGCGCTTGATGTCGCGCCAGTCACGAACAAGACTTACCAGGAAGAATGTAGCGCCTGCCACATGGCCTATCAACCCGGATTTCTTCCTGCGCGTTCCTGGCAAAAGATTTTCGACACGCTGGATAAACATTTTGGTGAAAACGCAGAACTCTCTGCTCAACAGACCCAGGCATTAAAAGCCTACGCCATGGAAAATGCCGCCGATCACTCCCACTACAAACGGTCGCGTAAAATTATGTCTTCGCTCTCTGCGAGTGACACGCCTCTGCGCATTTCTGAAGTGTCCTATATTCAACGCAAACACCGCGAAGTGCCTGATCGTTTGATTACGCGTAATCCTCAAATCAAGACACTGGGACGTTGTGAAGCCTGTCACCCCGACGCAAAACAAGGTGACTATAACGAGCATCGTGTGAAAATTCCTGGCGCTAACGGCCATTGGGAAAACTAGGACATACCATCGCCCGGGGGACTTATGCTAGTTCGCAGACCGGTTCTGTTTGTATGCCTGTATTTGGCCAGCCATATGACGCATGCCACGACTTTGGACCTTAGCCTGCAAAACCAGGGGCCTTTCGTAGTCGGCTCAAATACGGATTCGACGAAACTCAATAACAAATTGATGTTGAGTGATTCGGCATCGAACAATCAAGACACGATGCATTCTCCGCTGTTTAGTCTGAATAAGGCCCACCAGTATTTAGGTATAGGTTCGCTGGTTCTGGCGACTGTTGCCGCAGTCCTGCCTAAACCCGAGGACGAATACGGCATCGTTGATATAGAAAACAGTTGGCACCATCGAACTGCGGTAACAGCCGCTTATTTTGGTGGCGCTGCAGTGGCTTCCGGCATTGCGTTTCACTATAAAGACATACGCTGGAGTAAGTTTTTCAAAGACCCTGACGCCTTACATGCAGCTTTGGCGACACTGGCAACGGCGGCATTTGCATCCACGCTTGTGCTCGCCCCGGAGGAAGTACATGCAAGCGCAGGTATTGCAGGACTCGTGAGTATGGCCGTCGCTATTAAGATCACCTGGTAAGGAGCGGAGAGAAAATGAAAATATATTTTCTAAAACGTTCTTTTGCGACGCTCCTCGGCCTTGCTCTATATATACCTGCAGTTCAGGCGGAAGACAGCTTTTTCTCCTGGGCTATTTCGCCGTGGCGCATGAAAGGTGTCGCGGTTGTCAACAACGCCGAATACCAGGAAGAATGCGGCGCATGCCATTTCCCTTACCCGCCGGGACTATTACCTGAACGCTCGTGGAGACAGCTACTCGACACCAAGGCCTTGCAGGACCATTTCGGTGACAATGCCGAACTCAATGACGCTGTGCGCTTACGTTTGCTGGACCTGGTGGTAACCAATGCGGCGGAGAAGTCCTGGTATAAACGCTCACGTAAACTCATGGCCTCTCTTGATGACGACGTCATTCCACAGCGTATTACCGAGACTTTATATATAAAAGAAAAGCACGAGGATATCCCTTTGGAAACGCTTCGCCGTCCGAGTATAAAGTCGCTGAGTCATTGCGATAAATGCCATACGGGTGCCAGTCGTGGAGTATACGATGACGACACGGTGGTGATTCCAAAGTAACATCGGTTATTACCAGGCGATTTAGAAAAAGCCAAATAGAATACGGCTGATTCCTTTTACATCCGTCACACCTACTGTCATTTCTATGCGCTGACGAAAGTCGCTTTCCTGCATAAACAATCGATAGCTGCCGGAGATTTTGATCTTGTCAGAGAACAAGCCCAGTTTACCGGTGATCCCTGCGTATTGGTCGTTGACGAAGCGATCTTTCGTACCAATAGTTCTGAATAATTTTGCGCCAATTCCGATACTGGTGATGAAAATATTGTAGCTTTCATATCGCATCAGTATTTCGGCACTGGCATAGTCATCAGTATCGATTGCGAAATGAACAGGGTCCACGCCGATATCAAAAGACTGCCGACTGAAAAAGCCAGGAAATTGATAACGCCACGAAAGGTAACCACCAACACTGTCCGTGTGCATGCCAATCTCATCTGGTATCAAACATGACCATCCACCAAACATCAATACACAGCTGTCATCGCTAGTCGACGCTGGCCAGTAGCCGAGTGAGTGTCTTTTGAAAAAACTTTGTCCATAGAGTGATAGCACTTCCAGTCCACTGACAACGTATTGCTGCGTTTGTTGCCGTTCTTTGTCTTCAAATGTGTTTTGCTGTGACTTCTGATCCCGCAGGTAATTGAGTTTCAGTCTTTCCACTTCAATGCTGCGCTTTAGCATTCTATCCATCAGAGAATGACTCCAGTGATTGGGCGAGGCTGCCATTTGTTGCGTCATATGCTGATATCGATCAATCTCGGTCAGGGAACTGAGAAAATGGCCAAAGCTTTGTACTTTGATATTTTTTCCGCATAACTCCCGACGAGGGTTACAGCGATCAAGAGACAGAAAAATATCCACCAGTTTTCCACGATCTGTCTTCATCCCGCGCAACACGGTAAGCTGACTCACTAATATCTCAACAGGTTCAAACAACCAAGCCCACGACGGTAGCTCGCGATATGCAGCAAATTCTTTCGCTGCCAGCAAGGGGAACATAACAACGCCATCGCTGTTTTCGATATCAAAGTGTTTCAAGTTTTCCCGCAACTGACGCGACAAACATTCGTCTTGATTCGCGTTACCCAAACAATCCAGTCTCGTAATGTTTACGATGCCGTCATAAACACCAACATAATAATCAAACAAACGGTAGGCCTTGTCGAAAAACGCCCCAAAATGCTCGGCATAGTCTCCTACCAAAGGATAAAAACGAGAAGAAGAAAGCAGTCGTCCCTTACTATTACGTTGTTCAGCGAGACTTCGATACAACTCGGCTGACATCCCGTAGTCAACGATGTGGCCTGCAATCGATATATAGTCCGTGAGTCCACTAATCTCCGCTGGCCCATGATTACTCGCCTCTCCTTCCGATGCCTGTTCACTACGTTCGCGAATTCGACCCGGGTTGATATAAACCAGAGTATGGTCACTATCGTCCCCAAGAATGCAGTCACTCGACCGTGCGCCGGTACATGGCAACTGTCCCGCGATACGCTGCGCGGCGCCGATCGGCGCATTATCGAAACTACCGCCATCAATGAAAACGCTTTCCTCGTAGAAATAGCCCTGTGGACAAAGCTCAGACACACTTGCCAGATTGGCATTTCGGGCTACGCAATAGGCCATAGTGACCGGTGGAAAGGCAATGGGAAATGCGCTAGAGGCCATTACTGCGCGATAGATATCAAACCGTGAAATCTCGCCTTTTATTTCAGGTAGAAAAATAAAACGATCGATATCGTTTAAACGCTGACGATGTCGTTCCTGATCGTTAAATAGATGCGAGTTGAAAAAACGCAGTCTCCCCTCGACAACCTTGATGATAAAGGGAATAACATAGCGCTGATTTTTGACATTGATGCCGTTGACGTCGTAGGTATCTGGAACGAATTTGGTAACAGCAATCCCTAGTTTTACTTCACAACCTTCGCGAAATTTCCCCTGCCCTATCCGAGCCTCTACCTTGCGTAGGCTACCCAATAAGGCGCTACGATCAAACAGACCACCACGGTCTTTACCCGAATGTCCATCCTGATCCTTGCTGACCGCGTTCGCTATATCCTCGACAAAATCTAGAAATCTGCCGTCTGACTTATTGTCAGCAAGCAGAGCGTCTATTCCAATATCCCAGGTTTGGCGAAACAAATTGTCATTGATATCGGTGGCATCAGATTGCTCACAATAACGCAATGCCGCTACCAAGGCATTGATACTACCTGCCGAGGCGCCGGTAAACGTGTTCATATTCTCTTTGCGTAACCGGAGTTGTTCGATATACGTCCATAGCAAGCCGGCTTCGTAACTGCCGAGACTTACACCACCTTTGACTGCAAAACTGTAATTTTCAGCATGTGCAACAATTGGTACGAGCAAACAGAGTCCGAGGAGTAATGGCTTTATATTGTTCAATATTCCACCCTTTATTTCATCCGTGCGGTAGTAGCGCAAGAATAGCAGATAAGACCTGTTCCAGGTTACCCTTACATGAATTCATTTTTGGCCTTAATTCAAGATCAAATTCCTTTGCCATCTAACACTTTTAGGCTAATGATAATCTCCCATTTTTTCTAAACAAATTTCCCTGTCGGACGATAGTTACGGCAGTGAGATGAGAGAGCGTGGTGATTGGGGAAACCGACACGATTGACGCCTGAAATTGTTTGGCTAATCACGGATGAACAAACCCAAAGAATCAGTTACATAAGAAATAGAATATGGCGGAAAATTTCTCGGAACTGGACCTGGAACAGATCTTTTCAGGATTAATCCAGCCGTAAGAAAACGTGTTTAACATTCCTTAAGTTTTACGTAATGGAACCTGTTGTTTAAGGTCACGTAGCACCACTCCCGGCCAATCAAGCGTCCGGACCAGGCACCCCGCCTTCTCATAACAAAAATCACACCCTGAATGCTAGCGACTATTTCTGCCGATGGATTTTGGCGAGTATATGCGCATACAACAGGAACTTCGAATTTTGATGTTGAGAAGAGCCGCGAATATGTTGTTTGGTGGAAGAACCCTAATCGTATCGATCATAGCAGCGTTGTTAATTTCAGCCTGCGGTGAACCTATTCCTTCACGCAAAAATCAGAACAGCAAAGATATTCTTCTTATTGATGAAGAAATTCTGGCGAAAGCGTCTATCATCGTGACTGCTGAGGCAGGCCCCGTGCAAGAGGTCAGCGTTGGCACTAGCGTATCGGTCGATGGCTCAAAATCCCGCACCTCTGACGGCTCCGTACTGTCTTATCAATGGTCATTTGCGAAACTCCCCGTCGGTAGCACGGCTGTTCTGCGTGACCCTACGGCAATGAAGACATCATTTACTGTCGATGTAGCCGGCGACTATCTGGTACAGCTGATCGCTAGCGCCAGTGGCATAGACAGTCAGAGAGATGTTGTGCTAGTGGTGGCAGGGAAAACCAGCGGTCCCCATCACACCGGTCTGTCTTCTAATTGCGTGCAGTGTCATGACGATGTATCCGCCGTCGGCAAAACGGGAAATCACGTTGCTACCACAAACGAATGCGCCGCCTGCCACTCGACTACCGCCTTTGCCAATATCGCTGCCGTCGATCACAAGGAAGTTTTCGGCGTTTGTACGGACTGTCATGATGGCGTCATTGCGATTGGCAAATCTTCAATACACTTACCTACACAAGAACCGTGTGATTCCTGTCATAACACGAGTGGCTTTATCCAACTTACGGCTGAAGGCACGTACTTTCACAATGGCGTAAAAAGCGATTGCGCGATTTGTCACAACGGTATTGTAGCAACAGGCAAGTCCGCGACACATATCGTCACCCTTAGTGATTGCAGCGTCTGTCACCTGAATGTATTAAATTTTGCAGACGTGGTGTTTGATCACAGCACCATCACCAGTCCATGCGCCGATTGTCACAACGGGACGATCGCAATTGGAAAGATTGCGACGCATCCTGCCACCTCTGACGACTGCGGCCAATGTCACAATACCAAAAGTTTTATCAACAAGATTTTTGACCACACGGGCGTGGTAGATGGTTGCGCAGACTGCCATAACAATATTACAGCATTAGGTAAATCGGCCACGCATATACCCACCACTTTGGGCTGCGAGTCATGTCATACTCCCGGTACTTTCGCAACCGGCGTTTTCGATCATGCCGGGGTAACCAGCGGCTGCGCGAATTGTCACGATAATGTCATCAGCAATGGATTACCGGCAACGCATATACCGACCACCCAGGATTGCATAGACTGCCACAATACGGTCAGCTTTAACGGAACAGCCTTCGACCATACCGGCATCATCAGTAATTGCAACAACTGTCACAACGGTATATTGGCGACTGGAAAATCTCTGACGCATATTCCCACCCTGGAAGATTGTAGTGCCTGCCACAACACGGCAACCTTTGTCGGTGCACTAATGGACCATACTGGGATCACGCGAGGCTGTGAAGGCTGCCACAATGGTACGCAAGCGCTCGGTAAAGATAGCGCCGTACCAACTCATCTACCTACAACACAGGATTGCCAATTTTGTCACATGACGGGCGCGTTCAGTCCTTCTATTTTTACGCATACCGGAATTAGTGCCAATTGCGCTAGCTGCCATAATGGAACATTCGCTACCGGGAAGTCTGTAGGTCATATATCAACTACCGCAGACTGTGGCGTGTGTCATGGAACTGCAGGTTTTCTAACCGCCGTCTTCAACCATACGGGTTTTATCGACAATTGTGCTTCGTGTCACGGTGTTTCCGCATCGGGTAAAAGCGTCAATCACATTCCGACAACAGAAGACTGTGGTGTTTGCCATGTACCCGGTACGTTTAAGCCAGCCGTTTTCAACCATGCCGGGATTTTGAGTAATTGCGAATCGTGTCATAACGGCACCAACGCCACCGGTAAACCGACAACGCATATTGCGACAGTTATCGACTGTGCCAGTTGTCACAACACGACTGCCTTTGCTGGCGCCAAATTCGATCACGCCGGCATTACCAACGGCTGTAAAGTATGTCATAACGGTACCACTGCAATCGGAAAGAAAACGAATCACGTACCAACAAACAGTGACTGCTATGCCTGCCACACGACAGCAGGATTTTTACCGGCATCTTTCAGTCATACGGGAATTACTGGCAATTGTTCATCCTGCCACAACGGTATTTTCGCAATCGGCAAGAGTGCGATTCACATTGTTACCAATCAGGATTGTGGCGTCTGCCATTCAACCGCGGGATTCTTGAGCGCTACATTTAATCACACGGGCATAATCAGCGGCTGTGCGACCTGTCACAACAACATTAATGCGCTCGGCATGCCGGATACGCATATTCCGACGTCGCTGGATTGTATTAACTGCCACACAACGGCGACATTCGTTGGTGCCACTTTCGACCACCAGAACAACACCACCGGTTGTAGTAATTGCCATAATGGAGTTTCAGCGAGAGGCAAAGCCGCAACGCATTTTGTGACGACGCTCGAGTGTGTGACGTGTCACTCAACCACCGCCTGGACGCCGTTAATATTTAAACATTCTGCAACTGGCAACTATCCGGGAGATCATAATGCGACACTGGGATGTATTTCCTGTCATACGACGAATAGTCAGACGATAAATTATCCAACTCCGTCGCTCGCACCGAAATGCGCAGGCTGTCACGCATCTGACTATCGCGCCAGTGATCATGACCGCACACTGGCACAAAATGCCAACTGCGGCGCATCGGGTTGTCATCGTGTTAACAGCCGCGGTTGGTAATCGGGTTACAGCCCGCGAATTCTTTGGAACATTCGCACGCTTTGTTGCAGCCGCTCATCGCCTGCTTTAGTCGCTGCCTTCAGCAGATCTGAATTTAACAGCATGTTGAGTTGAGACTCGAAGGCACTGGCGTCCATGAGTCCTGCGTGTTTCGCCACTCCGTGATTAAGCACCGAAAAATGAAAATGCTCAACACGGTCAGACTCTGAGGGTTGAGAAATTGCCGCATAGGCAGCCTCCACGCCTTGAGTCAATTTCTGAATCCTATCCAGTAGAGATTTGTCTACCTCGCCAGCATGCTGAATGATTAGCGTCAAACCGTTATACAACCCTTGGGACACTGACGGTGATAAATAGTCACCCAATTCCTCTGCCAACACTGTGATGGTATCGAGCATACGCGACAGGTTTTCAAACATTTTCGATTTGTTTTTTTCCTGCTCATTTAACAACACCAGTTTTTGATAATCTTTGGCTATGAGTACCAGTCGAGACGCCTCATCCATTGCAAATACATCTGTCTTTCCCTTGAGCCCTTCCAGGATATCGATACGCGAACGCAAATGTTGTATGCGCTGACTGGCATCTGTCTCTAGCGTGGCAAGAAATCCGTGTGCTAATAGCGCCTGCCGGTCGCTATCATATGCCAGAAGGAAAAGATTATCGGCCTTGCGTGACGCCCCCTTTCTTGTCAATTCCAGCAGACGTCGGTACGCTTCCCGCGCGGAATCCGTCTGACCGTTTTTCATTAAGCTATAGGCATAGGCATTTTGTATGCGTATCTGATTACCTATATCCAAAGACTTGCTATCAAGTCGCTGGTATATCTCAACCGCCTTCTTGTAATCACCCCCGTTCATCAGATAAAACGCACGCCGTTCGTCCAGGGCTTTTGCTAAACCATGTTGTGGCTTGATGCGTGACTGTATCTGTGTAATCTGCGCTGCGGCATCAAGATGTTGATTGGTGTAATAAAGACTGCGCGCCAATGTCCAGCGGGTGCTGTACTCATCGTCTTCGCTGACAAATGGAAACTGCAAACGCTTACGAAAGAAGCCTTCTGCCATGGCATACTGACGCACATCGACTTGTAGCCAGGCGAGATTATTCAAGGTGACTGGCACGACCCGCCCGTTATTTTTTTCCAGATCAAGCGCCATCATATAGTGATAATGCGCCTTCTGGTAAAGCGTCTTGTCATAGGCGTAACCCTTCTTACCATGTCGCAACTGGATATGATAAAGATAGCCAAGCAATAGATCGCGCATCGACGCACCCGAACCGATGCTACTCATTTTGCGCAGGTCTTGAAGTGCAGTTAGGACTACTTTTTCATCGTAATTTCCGCGCATTTCCATCTCATAGACGGATCGCATAGCACGCACGTAGTTTGCCGCTTGTCCGAGAATTTGTTGCTTGTTCAACAGTTCATAGGAGGAATCCAGATTGTCGCGTTTGTTTAGCTCAGGATTCAGTCCAAGTCGTATAAATTGATAATGCGCTTCCAGGTCATTGGTCTGACGTATCGCGCTATAAAACACCGAGTAGGCTTTGGCCAACTCCTTGTCCAAAATCAGCCCATAAGCCTTATCCAACGTTATGACTGAATACTGTTCCGCTACTGTCGCAAATTCGATTTCCTTGATATTGGTTACCTGCAACCAATGACGCGACATCAATTCCAGAAACTTATATTCCTCATGCTCACCAAGCACTCTTATAGCACGCGAGTGCATCGCATGACGTAATCTGACATCTCTTTGTTGCTTCTTAAGTAGTTTGGTCAGTTCGCTATACAGGCTGTTTTTCTTGGCATCATCGGCCTCGGCGATCAGTTTATAGACCAGTCTTTCCGTCTCAACAAGATCTGTTATACGGGATTCAAGCGGTGATTCTGCCAATTTATCAAGCGCCGTTGCAATACGGGAGACGTCTTTCTCCACATTGCTCAGTAATTGAAGATAACGATAGGCGTAATACAACCGTGATTGTTCATCCAGTTTTGCATCATCCAATAAGGCGCGATAACTGGACAATACGAAACGCTGATCCACTTCACTGAACAACTGGGCAGTCAATTCAGCCAGGATATGCTTCTGTAAAGAGAAATCCAGCTGAGCTAACTTTATCTGCTTCAATTTTTCGCGTGCAGCGTCATACTGCTCCAGCTCATAAAGCAAATACACGTCGACCAGTGAAATAAAGTCCCCAAATTCGCTATCATCGTGTAGTTGAGATTGTATTTTCTTTACCTGTAATTCATAACGTGCGGTCATCTCCCCTCTTGGCACACGTTGTTTTAGCGAACTTGCATCCAGTAGCTTTTCTAATATGCGATAGAAGTTGCTCTTATTTCCAGTTACAGACTCGGTCGACTGTAATATCTTTTGAATATAAAAACGCGACGCCGTGTAATCACGCAGTTGCAGGTGATTGACCAAAAGTCGTTCATTTAGACCAAGATCACCGGTCCTGGTTTGATACTTGATACGATTGAGCAATAACAGTCGTTGCTCGTAGCTACGTGCAGCCGAATGTGCTTCCCACAATTGATCGAGCTTCCAGTGCTCAGGAATACTGCCACTCATGGGCAGACGGTAGATATCCAGAGACCCTTCGAAGGCGCAAGTTACATACAGTTGTTTTTGTGACAAACGGGGGAAGGTACAGTTATTGTCAACAGAGATGAGTTGTTCCGGGAAATACGCCTTCTTTGATTTCTTCCATTCAGTGTAATCGGCACGGAACACCACGCTATGATCATTGCCATCTATGCGCTGATCGCCGTTTGTATCGTTTAGATAATGATTAAAATAATAATACTTGCCGTCATGCGAAAAACTGGCATAGCCTGTCTTTCCCGGCAAATCCATCACAGGCATCGGTTTACGCGAGCTATCTTCAACAGAGAGACGATAAAATTCACTACGCACGCCTGACGACGACACAAAAATGATTTCGTCACCCGGTGGCACGAGAACGGGTGCACTGATATCGCCTCTATAAAGTTCTCGCGACTTACCATCCGCGAGGTTATACAGCATTAGAGCCGACACCTGATCACCGCTTTCTCTGGCAATATAGGCCAATTGGGTATTACCAACCCAGAACGGGGTATGAGCGATTTGCTGTTTAGGCGTAATACAGTGTTTTTGCGTCAATTGCATGGTGTCATAACAGATGTCACCAAGCGCATCTTTACCATAAGAGGTGTACGCCACAAGCTTTTGATCAGGGCTGATGCGAAACTGTTTCGCGTCACCCTCTTTTCCGATTAGTAATTCTGTCTCTGTTGATGGGAGGTTTTGTTTATATATATTGGGCACCTGGTTCAAATCACGCGTAAAATACATGACCTGGTCGTCATTACTAACCGAGGCATCGTAATTATCCCAGGGTCCGACCGATAACTTTTCTAACGGCAGCACCTGGTTCGCCGCCCAGTCCGTTGTCTCTGCCTGTGCAAGAGTGCTTACACTCAATGCGCAGGCAATAAATTTTAACAGCGCCCTCATGGCTTGGTACCGCTGTCCTGTTTGACAAACTCACCTTGCAACAAGGTAAAGACTTTCTCTTTGCGCTCAGTGGAAAAGCGGTCTTCTATATCGATCGCGCCACTGTTCAAGGCCTTGTCGCTAAAACGTTGCTCCAGTTCCGGCCATTCCCCTGCCGCTTCGAGTTCCATCACGGTGTGGCGGTCGATTAAGTAGACATCGGGCACGCTTACACAGGCACCGAAAGCGGGAATAAGACAAATCAACATCAGTTTTTTCATCGGCTACTCCTTATTGCAGAGGTATCGTCCTGAATTCGTCCAACGTGTCGCCTGCGTATTGCTGTATCAACCCGCTGAGCGGTAAGCGTCGGATTTCAATCGGTGTCGGAATCAAAGACATTTTGACCTGTAGATTCATCAGGCCCTGACTCATGTCGATGCTCACCCACTCGGGATGTGCAGTTCGCACAGCCTTGCGCACCAGAGCCAGTTGTTCGTCTTCATGATTCGGATCGATAAACTCGATTAATTGTAATAGCTGTTGCTTATTGATATCCGAAACGTTAATACGCCCTTCCAGCAAACGGCGATTAAAATCGAAAAGCACTGCCGTGCGCGCGTTCACCGGTGATCGTTCGCTTTGTTTCATGCGCGACTTGGGATCAAGCAAAAAGCGTGGGTCAACATTACTGACGCGGCTAAGCAAGCCAAACTTCCAGTTACCTGGTCGCGCATCAAAGAACAGCTGCCCGGTAACAAAACCATCGAATATTTTTAGATTGAAATCGGGAAACCGTATTAAATTCTGTTTGATCGAAGACTGTGCATGCATAGGCCCGATGTCGAGATTATCGATGTGTATCTGATCGATTTTCAGATGATCGCTATCGACGAAAGGCTGAAAGGCATTGTAGTCAACACGCTGGAAGGGATCGATTTCGTCGACGTAACGAAACTGCACATATTCATCCCCTAATATCAGTTCTTCCTCCAGCTTGATCCTGCCATTCATACTGCCGACTGACATATCATCAATTTGCACCTTCACCTGTTCAAATTCGAGTGCCCCATCCAGCGACACCTTGTCGCCTTCAACGATACTGATAATCACGGGTGTGCGTATCTGCCCACTACCTGCCAATGCGGGTGAAGACAACATATCAGGCGAAAACGTCAACGCATTATTCAGTTGGAACTGACCATCCAGCGTAGAAAGATTTATCTGGCCACTCAGGTGAGTATCGACGTGATTGCTACCAACCGTATTGCGCAGGGAATCCAGAACCAATAAATCACCACGTTGACCAGCGCGCAGACGGGTCTTGATGGGCGTAATCAAATTATCCAGTTGAATACGTTGATCGCCATCGAGCATGGCGATTTCACTTTTGTCCAGATCGAAATCAAATTCGATTTGCGCCGGTTCCAGTCCGTCTTTTGCCAAGGCGCGAATAGACCCGGACATTTGTTTTATATCGATACTATTATCCAGGGTCGTCTTGTTTATCGCATAACGACCATCGAAGTGTGCCTGCTCCGGTGACCAGTCCAAACGTCCGGTGAAGGTTATCGGTTCACGCATGACTAACACTGCCTTATCGGTATTGCCGATTTGCGACACGGCAAGACTAATGTCGGTACCCAGTTGCAGACTATTCAACTTGTCTGGTTCTATTTCGGTGATATTGTCTTTGTCGTGCGTCAGTGTCGTTTTGATATCCAGACGCGTGTTCACGTCACCGGTTTGTTCAAGATCTTTGAAATCCGCCATGATATTGTGCCAGCGCTGGTACACACTCGCCTGTACATTCAAGGCCGCCTGAAGTTTGCCTGGATCGTTATTCACCGTACCATCGACAATCACAGCCTGCTTTCCATCCAATGCGAGATTGATTTTGCTGGCTATCTTTTTCAGCGCTGCATCCATTTTTTGCTGTACTTGCAAGTCAACCTCGACATACTTTTCCAGCGGCTCGGTTTTTATGCCGGGGACAAGTACCCGCATGTCCAGTGCTATCTGCTCACCGTTTTGGACGGCATAAATGATTTGCGGCTTGCCTTCCAGAAAAATACTGCCTTGCTCAGCAGTGGGCTTACTGGTTTGGCTAATTTCAATATTGCCTGCAGTTTCAACACGCATGCGATCCGCTTGTGAAAAATCCGCATCCAGCAAGGCCGCAGCCCCATGATGCACGCGCGCATCACCCTTAATCGTAAGTTCCGCCCCGCCTATCGTCTTTAAATCCGCGAGCAGAGCACTATAAGCGGTAAGACGTTTAGGCGCGTTCGCACCTATATCGTGATGCACTGAAAGTATGCCACCCTCGTTTTGCGTCTTAATTTTCGCATCAAACAGCTTCGATTTGTCCAGCGACAAACTGAGCTGCACATCGCTCGCCTCGGCATCCAGTCTGGTGTCGACTGCAAAAGGTAGTTGTATATTGACCCGCTTGAGTAGTTCCGGTAACTGAGCCTGCGCCAACCCCAGCTTGCCGTCGATTTTTACACGGCCTTCATTAAGCGACAGATTTGTATTCAACTGCAATTCCGGAATATCTATCTTGTTGCTGCCACTGGCATCGACCATATTGAGTTTTACTTTGGAAAAAGCGAGCGCCTGCCTTCCGCTCATATCCAATTGTTGCGGTATATCGTCAAACGACTTCAGACGACCTTCGCCAGAAAAACTAAAATGCTCTTTAAATGCAACAAAGGTTTTTTCGCTTTTGATATCGCCTTTAAACGCATCTATGTCCAGAAGCGTGGAAACGGAAAATTGCACCGGACCAGATTGAGCCCCCTGTGAATTATTAGCCTGTACCCTGGCAATATTGTGCAGACGATCAAGCGTCAACTGATCCTTACCCATACGTGCTGTCAAAAAAGGAATGTCCAGTCGATGATCGACATCGATACTGACTTGGGGTGTCGGTTCGTCAAACGGATGTAATTGACCCTTAATCGTCATATCAGTACCAGTGACAAGCTCGGTATCCAGATACATATCGTCGACGGAAAGCTTATCGACTTTTAACTGATCGACCTGGTTACGGATGTGAATATTGGTATCAAGGGGAAACAGACTCAACAGACCTTCATGACCAGAACTGTCGACGCTATTCAGGCTGGCATTCACTTCGGTTTTAAGCGCGCCCATTTTGCCAACATCAGGACGATTCGGCTGATCGATATCCAGATCACTGAGACTAAACAACAGTTTTAATGTGGGGAGACTCAAACGCCAGTTACGTTCGTCTCTCACGAGCGACCATTGAGCATCGGCCTGCAAACGGATCAGCACATGTGCCGCCATGCTTTCCCCACCAGAGGCATACGCCAAACTGATGGAGTCCTGCCCCTGCTTACCCATGGAAAGCGTGGTCATGCCTTCCAGGCGCTGCTCATCCCAGTTTAGCTGTACCTCGAATCGATCCAGCGTCCCCGAATAGTCCAGCGTCTGCTGTGCGTCATGTAGTTTTATCTGAAACTGAAAGTCACTCAACAACAATTGCTGTAGACGAATATTCAGCGGAGGTTCTGACAATAATTGCTCAATCTCAGCCAGTTCCATCGGCGGCGAGGCTTCTTCCTCTACCCCATCTTCCTGCGCGGGGAGTAGCGCGATATTACCTGTAACTTTCAAACCCGATACTTCAACGCGCTCGATGTCGAGATTACCGAATAATATC